>NZ_DATFZD010000155.1:0-9991 GCF_035314665.1 Mycobacterium sp.
TCCATACCGGTTGCGCACCAGCGGCATTGGCCGCAGACAGCGACGAACGACATCACCACGTGGTCGCCGGGATCGAAATCGGTGACGCCGTCGCCGACCTCGCGCACGATGCCCGAACCCTCGTGGCCGCCGATGGTGGGAAACATCGTGGGCAGACCCATCGCCCGCAGGACTTCGTTGGGGGCCGCCATGTCGCCCTTGAGGATGTGGTCGTCGGAGTGGCACAACCCGGCGGCGGCCATCTGGACCAGAACCTCGCCGGCACGAGGCGCGTCTAGCTCGAATTCCTCGACGGACCAAGGGCCGCCGACGTCATGCAGGATCGCCGCGCGGCTTTTCATGATGCCGGGGTGAAGGTGACCGGAAGCTTGTTGGGCGAACGGAACGTGTGTCCGACGATCTTGGACTCCGCGCCCGTGCCGTCGTCGGCAACGAACGCCAGGTCCTTGACGCGATCGAGCAGGCTGTTCAGCATCACCCGGGTCTCCAGTCGGGCCAGGTGCATGCCCAGGCACATGTGGATCCCGCCGGCGAACGCGATGTGCGCGTGCCGCTGCCGGTGGATGTCGAATGCGTTGGAGTCGGGCCAGCGGCTTTCGTCGCGGTTGGCAGAGCCCATGCAGATGTCGACCTGTGCGCCGGCTGGGATTGTCTTGCGGCCCATTTCGACGTCCTCGGTGGTGGTCCGCATGACCATGGTCAGCGGAGTCTCCACCCGTAGCCCCTCCTCGATCGCGGTCGGTATCAGCGAGCGGTCCTGCTGGACCATCGCCAACTGCTCGGGGTGGGTCAGCAACAGGTACAGCAGGTTGCCCGAAGACCGGTAGGTCGTCTCCAGGCCCGCCGGCAAAAGCAGGCGCAAGAAAGCGATGATCGCCTCGTCGGTTAGCTTCTCGCCGTCGATCTCGGCGGCAACGAGGTCGCCGATGATGTCGTTGGTGAGTTTGCGACGTCGTTGCTCGACCTGGTTGAGGAAGTAGCCGTGCAACTCGTTGGCCGCAGTCAACCCCGCCATGATGTCGGTCGGGATCGAGATGAGGTCCAGCGACAGCCGCCGGAACATGTCCAGATCCTCGCGCGGCAGCCCCAGCAGTTCGGAGATGATCCGGGTCGGAAACTCGAACGTCAGCGCTTTGACCAGGTCGGCGTGGCCCTCGTCCTTGATTTCGTCGACCAACTGGTCACAGACCGGGCCGATGACCGATGGCTCCCAGCGCTCCAGCGCGGTCGCCCGGAAGGCCTTGGCCACCAAGCTGCGATGATCGTGATGCTCCTTGCCGCCCATCGCCAAGATGGTGTGGCCCATGACCAAACCGATCGTTTTGTCGTATTCGGCGGACGTGAAGACGCGGTCGTCGCGGAACGCGCGGAACACGTCGTCATAGCCGAACAACACCCACTCGTCGCCCGGCCGCAGTTCCTCGGGCATCTGTTCGTGATCCATGAATGCGCCGTGCCACACCGGATCGGTGCGCCGCATGTATTCGAAGAATATGTAGGGGCTGGTTTCGCCGGTGAGGTCGAGGGTGACGGGCTCGTCAGGATCGGTGCGCAGCGTCATTGCCGCTCCTCGTTGGTGGCTGGGCGCTCATTTCGATTGTCGCTATCATTGCATAAATAGCAACGAAGCCCAATGGGTTGTGGCGGTTACCGTAACGGGGACAGTATTGACCTGCATGATCGTCAGGGAGGCGGTGATCCGGCCGTGCTGAAACGCCGATTGGTCTGCTCCCTCGACGAGTTGCCGCCGGGCGCGATGAAGCTGGTCGATGTCGGCAAGTTCGGCGTGGGTGTCTACAACGTGCGCGGGTCTCTGCATGCGATCGTCAACTACTGCTCGCACGAGGGTGCGCCGTTGTGTCTGGGATTCGTCGGCGGAACCAACGAGGCCGACCCCGGCGCCGCGGACGGGCTACGGCGCACTCGCGACGGGCAAATCGTTCGGTGCCCCTGGCACAACTGGGAATTCGATATCACCACGGGCTGCAACGTCGCCGATCCGCGGCGGCGCGTTCGCACCTACCAGGTCGATGTCAGCGATGGCGAGGTGTACCTGACCGCATGATCGTCGATGCCAACGTTCAACCGCATTTCCGAGATAACGCCGAAATTCGGCGTTATCTCCCCGCCGCACACCAACTGCGGGCGATCCCCGATGTTGAACAACAGTGGTATCAGGCCCCGGGCGGCGACTATCGCCAAGACCTATACGGAGAGCACTATCCGGGGTCTGATCCGGAAACCGTTGCCCGCCATCTTTTCCACGACACCGGTGTGCAGTACGCCATCTTGAACCCGTTGACCCGCGGCAACATTGCCGACTATCTGCTCAACAGCCGAATCTGCGCCGCGGTCAACGACTGGCTGCTCGACCGATGGCTGGAGCCAGACAGCACCGACCGTTTCCGCGGCAGCATCCGGGTCAACCCCGAAGACCCCAAGGGTGCGGTGGCCGAGATCGAACGCCTTGCCGCACATCCGAAGCTGGTTCAGGTCGGCGTACCGATGCAATCCCGCGAGCCCTACGGCAAGCCGGTGTTCGAGCCGATCTGGGAGGCCGCGGCCGCCCACCGGTTGCCGGTTGCGGTGCACATCAACGGCGGCAACGGCGTCGATTATCCACCCACGTTCGCCGGCCATGCGCACACCTACCCCGGCTACGCGGCCTTCATGCCGCTCAACTACTTCGTGCACCTCGCGACGCTGATCGTCGAAGGCGTCTTCGGCCGGCAACCGGATCTGAAATTTGTATTCGCCGACGGCGGATACGACATCCTCACCCCGCTGATATGGCGGCTGGACACTTTCTGGTTGTCGATGCGCGACCAGACGCCGTGGGTGGACCGCTATCCCAGCGAGTACCTGCCCGCCCACGTGCGGTTCTGTTCGTCGGCGTTCGACGGGCCAACCGACACCGATCAGATGCAGCGCTGGATGGACTTCACCGGCAAGGCCGACCTGCTGATGTATGGGTCGAGCTACCCGCACTGGTCGACGTCGCCGCCGGACGTGGCGGCCGCGGGTCTCGACGGCGCACAATGCGACAAGGTGTTGTGGCAAAACGCCAGCGAGCTCTACGGGCTTGCAGTTAAGGAGACATCGCGATGACCATCATCGAACGGGTCGAGCCGCAGACCGAGATCGCGGTCGCCATCGTCGACACCGATGTGCACCCGCTGCCCGTCTCAACCGACGTGCTCAAGTCGTATGCGCCTGCCGAATGGGTCGACAGGATCTGGCCGGCCGGAAACGCGGTCAGCCCGGTGCCGCATTTCTACGACACCCCCGATTCGTACAAGACGTCGTCGCTGCGCATGGACTCGTGGCCACCCAACGGGGGAGTCGCCGGTAGCGATCCCGACTACGCCGCCAAACAACTGCTGATCGACGCCGGCGTCGGCATCGCGTCATTGGAGCCGATGTGCGACGCGCAACTGCCGCAGGCCGAGCACGTGCTGAAGTCCACATACAACGACTGGCTCGCCGACGTCTGGCTGGACCAGAACAACGCGCATGGCCGCTGGCGTGGTTCGATCAGCGTCAGCGCGCAGGTACCTGAGCTGGCGGCGCGCGAAGTCGAGCGGTGGGCGGGCCATCCATACATGGCGCAGGTGCTGATGACGCCGCAGACACGTGGAATCCCGTTCGGCAACCCGCATTTCGATCCGCTGTACGAGGCCGCATCTCGCAACGGTTTCCCGGTGGCCACCCACTTGATGGGGCAGACGCCGTTCGAGCTGATTCCGCTCTATCCGGTCGGGAATCCCGCGCACTGGCACGATTTCTTCGCCTCGTGGCCGCTGCTGTACGTCTCGCATTTGATGAGCCTGGTCTTCGACGGAGCTTTCGACCGGCACCCCGATCTGCGGGTGGTATTCATCGAGGGCGGCTTCACTTGGGCGATGCCGGTGCTGTGGCGGATGGACCGGATCTGGGAAGCCCGCCGCGCCGACTTACCGCACGTCCGTCGCCGCCCGTCGGAGTACGTCCGCGAACACGTCCGGTTCACCACCCAGCCGCTGGAAGACGCCGACGTCAAACCATTCCGCGAGTATCTGGAAATGATGGACTTGGGCGACAACCTGATGTTCTCGACCGACTATCCGCACTGGAGTTATGACTCGCCGGCCTATGCGATCAACCGTTTCCCTGCGGCCCAGCGGGAGCGCATCATGCGCGGCAATGCGACCGACCTGTACAGGTTGCCGGCGACCGTCAAGGCCCTGCCCGGGGAGCAGCCGCCGGTCAGCGTCAGTTTCGAGTGACGCCGTGACCGCGTCAGCCGCCAGCCTGAGCGCTCTGGTCGGCGAATACGACGCGAAGTGGTCGGCCCTGGATTTCGCTGGGGTCGCCGACCTCTGGGAAGACGACGCGCCGCAGCCGGTGTATATCGGCGACGAGTACGCAATGCCGCTGATTGGCACCGATGAACTCGAGCGGCACTGGGCACGAGTCGCCGGACGCCTTAAGCGCGCGTCGGTGTCGTCGCAGCTGCGGTCCGCCGATCTGTTTGCCGACGGCTTCGCCCGCTGCGTCGTGTTGAGCCGATGGAGCTTCACCGGACGCGAATCCGACGTCGAGCACAGCGGCAGCAGCTGGATCACCTGGATGCTGGTGGCGCGCGGCGAGCAGTACCGCATCTTTCATCACATGGAGTCGCAGATCTACCTTGACGATGGTTTCGCTGACGATCGGTCGAGACGCCGGAAAGATGAGACAGCATGACGACCGAGACCGATCGCGCCCGGCCCGCAGGGCCTAGAGGAATTAGCCGGATCGACCCGGCGCTGCGCGATGCCGCAGCCAGCCTCGACATCGTCGAGTTCCGTGCGGAGTCACTTCCGGCCGAGCGGGAGCGTGCCGACCGGTTGGCGGCCGAGCGCGCGGCGGCCGTCGACACCGGCAGCGTCGAGATCGAAGACCGTGCCATGACCGGACCTGGGGGCCGGCGGCTCGGCCTGCGCCTCTACCGCGGCCTGACCAAATCGCCCGCGCCGCTGGCGGTGTATGCCCATGGCGGCGGCTTCGTGACCGGCAACCTCGATACCGACCATGCGCACTGTGTGGACCTGGCCCGCGCCGCCGGCTGCCTGGTCGTGTCGGTCGACTACCGGCTGGCGCCCGAGCACCCGTGTCCGGCGGCACTCGACGACGTCGAAGCAGCGTTTCGCTACGCCGTCGACAACAGCGACCGCCTTGGCGCCGACGGCACCCGCGCAGTGCTGATGGGCCGGGACGCGGGCGCGGCTCTGGCCGCGGCATTGGCCCAGCGCGTGTTCGACCATGAGGGCCCGCGGATCCTGGCCCAGGTGTTGCACCAGCCGATGCTCGACTCCGATGCGACGCCGTCGCGCCGGGAATTCCAGCGCACGCCGGGGCTCAACGGCCCCGCCGTGAGCCGCGCGTGGGGCCACTACCTCGGTCACAGCGGCGCGACCGCCCAACACGTACCGGCCCACCGAGCGAACCTGGAGGGGTTGCCGCCGGCCTTCATCAGTTGCGCGGAGATCGACCCGTGTCGCGATGAGGCCATCGACTATGCGCGCCGCCTGCTGCACGCTTTCGTTCACACGGAATTGCACGTCGTCGCGGCCACATTCCACGGGTTCGATTCGACGGTGCCGGAGTGGGTGGTCTCGCGGGAAAGCGCCGCGCTGCACGCTCAGGTGCTTCGCCGCTCGTTCGCCATCTAGCTGCGGCCGACGACGATGCACGCCGCGGAGCGGCGTGAGGAGAAGTCGGCCAATCAGCGGGGACTCAGATCGGCTGAAACTTGTTGATCAGCCACGTCCCGTTCACCTTCGTCAATGACACCAGCACGGTGCTTGACGCCATCGCCGGATCGGGCCGCTCCTTGCTGACGGTGGCCTGGTTGACGAAGAGCAACACGACCGCCGAATTCGGGTGCAGTTCGGACGCCGCCGCGCCCACGACCTGGGCTGTCGTTGTCAGCGCCTTTTCCTTTGCGGCCGGGGTCACGATCTCCCGGGTGAACTGATCGTAGTAGTTCAGGAAATCCCCGGTGAGATGGGATTTTGCGGCGGCGAAGTCCTCGTTGAGGGTGTCAGGTTTGTAAGACAGCAATGCGACAACGCCGTCGCGCGCGGCGTTGACGGCGCTTTGAGCGGCGGCGGTGTCGGTTTGCTCATCGGGCCGGTACTGCTTGACGTACAGCCATGCCGCGAGCGCACCGGACACCAGGAGAAGCAGGATGAGAGCCAGCGGGCCGACTTTGACGTGTCGGCGGCGCGCAACCTTGCCGCCGATCCATGAGGTCAGGTCGCGCTCGGTCGTGTCGCCTTCGCTGTCCGCTTCGTCGTCGGTTGCGGTCTTGTCGATTTCCACTCCGTCGCTGGGCTCCAGATCGGGCGAGCCCTCGACGTCGTGTTGCTCGGTTTTTTCGTCCGCGCTCATAGCACGAACTCAACTTTCGAAATCTTCAGCTGATCACCGTCTCGGACCACTGACACCCGGAACCGAAAGGCCCGGGGATCATCTTTGGCGCCAGCCGAATTGGTGACCCGTTCGTTAGCCATGACCAGAACCACCGCGGAATCTTTACCCATCGACTCAACCGCGGCGGCCGTGACCGACCCTTCGGTGACCGCTTTGGAATCTTTTACCACCGACGCGAAATCGTCAGCGCGGCGCTGGAAGTCGTCCCTGAACTCGCCGGTGGCGCTGTCGAGTACCCGCTGTACATCTTCCTTGGCCTTATTGAAGTCCAGTGACGTCAGGTTGACTACGCCTTGTCGGGCAGCAGCGCTGTAAGCCGCGGATCGCTGCCGTTCCGCTTGGACGGTGTGGTGATGAAACAGCATCCATCCGCTCGCTCCGAGCAGAGCACAGATGGCCACGATGGCGGCAGCGGTGATGAGCGTCGATAACCCCGGTATCCCCGGTACCGGCAACCGCCGCCGGGTTGACTCGGTCGACGTCTCGGGTGACTCCGGCGCCTCGGACGGCTGCGCTGTCTTGGGTTCTTCGGGAGTTTCGGGCGTCTCGGTGGTGGCGTCGGCGGCTTCGACGGCGGTGGTGTCTTCTGCGGTGTCCTCGGCATCCTCGTCGGCCCGCGCCTGCGCCTCACGCCGCAATTTGATGGCCCGGGCGCGTGCGCGCGCCGCCGCAGCCAGCGCTTCTGCCTCGGCGGCCTCCGCCTCGGCCTGCTCGGCCAATGCGATCGCGTCCGCCTTCGCCTTGGCGGAATCCTGCGGCCGCTCGCCCACGTCAGCCATAGTGACTACAGCTTCTCGACGTCATTATCGACTGAACTCCGGTATCTCTTACTGTATTGCTCATTGCTACCATCGAAGGCACCAGTGAACCCTGACTGGGATCGAATCGGACGGGAAGGTCCAGCCAACATCATGACTGCCGTCGATTCCCCCGAAAAGATACTCTTCGCTTCCACCACCCAAGCTTTTCTCCAAAAAGAGGTTCCGTTGAGCCGGGTGCGTGAGCTGCACGCGGACGGCGTCTCGTTCGACCCGGCCTGGTGGCAGCGGGCCGCTGAGCTGGGTTGGACGGCTTTGCTGGTTCCCGAGGAACTCGGTGGCGGCAGCGTCTCGGGCGACGGTGTCGCGGATCTGGCGATGGTCGCCGAGCAACTCGGAAAGACGGTGGCGCCGGGACCGCTGTATCCGGTGAGCACGGTGCTGGCCGCGCTGGTGGACTGTGCCGAACACGAGTCCCATGCGGACACGATCGAGTCATTGATCTCCGGCGAGACGGTGGCTTGCTGGGCCGTCTACGAGCCGGGGCAGGGCTGGGCACCCCATGAGCCGTCGCTGACCGCCACGTCAACCGATTCGGGCTATCGCATCGACGGTGTCAAAGACCGCGTGGAGGCGGGCGCGCAGAGCGACTTGCTGCTTGTGGTGGCGCGGAGCGACGACGGCGTGCGCCAATTCCTGGTACCCACCAAGGCCTCCGGGGTGCAGGTCGAGCCGCAGCGTTCGATCGATCTGGTCAAGCAGTACGCCCGAGTGCATTTCGACGGTGTGGAGGTCGAGCACAGCGCCGCCGTCGGCAGCGCTGCCGAGACCGCCGGACTGATCGACCGCCAGAGCCAAATCGCGCAGGTGCTGCAGTGCGCCGAAGTGGTCGGCATCCTGCAGACAGTTTTCGACTTCACCGTCGCGTGGGCATTGGACCGGCACACCTTCGGCCGCCCGCTGGCGTCCTACCAGGCACTCAAGCATCGCTTCGCCGACATGAAGATGTGGTTGGAGGCGTGCCGGGCAACGACGGCCGCGGCGGTGGCCGCCACCTCCGCCCGGTCAGCCGACGCGGGTTTGTCGGCCAGCATCGCCAAGTCGTATGTCGGGGAAATGGCCACCGAGATCGTTCAGGGCTGTGTGCAGATGCACGGCGGAATCGGTGTCACCTGGGAACACGACCTGCACGTGTACTTGCGGCGAGTTGCGTTGTACCGGTCCATGTTCGGCACACCCGAAGAGCACAATCTGCGCGTGTACCAGTGGCAGGAGGCAGGAATCGAAGCCCCGAGGTCTGCTTGTTGACGTCCACCTGTGGCTGAAGCCAGAGGATTCCAAACCGTCCCACTACCTATGCGGCAGGAGAGCACGATTGAGGTTCACGGTTCGTAGACCGGCTAGCGCCGAGGTCTCCCCGTGCTGTCACCGCCCGTCCGGCGGCGATGTTGCGTGCAGCGTTCACGTCGGCGTTGCACGGACCCGTGTTGCAGGCTTGGCACGCGAATACCGCTTGGCTCTTACGGTTTCCGGGCGCGGTGTACCCGCAATCGGCGCATCGTTGCGACGTGTACGCGGCCCGGATGCGCTCGACCCGACCAGAGGCTTTGTGCTGCAAACGCGCAGTGAACAGGCCCCAACAGCTGCGGCTGATACCCCGGTTGAGGCCGCGTTTGGCGGCAACGCCTACACCGGGCTGATCCACGGTTCCCCGTGCAGAGCGGGTCATCGCACGCACATCAAGCGCCTCAATGCGGATCGTGTGGAACCGTCGCGCGAGATCAGTGGTGGCTTTTTCGACCCAGTCTTTGCGTCGGTCGGCTTCACGGGCCTTGAGTTTTGCGATCGCGCGTTGGGTGCGGGCTCGCCGGTTGGAGCCACGCTCGGCGCGGGCCAGGCGCTGCTGCAGCACCTTCAACCGCTTGGCCTCACTGGGGCTCAGGCCAGGGGCGTGCAGCAGCTCACCGGTCGACAAGGCGGCGGCCACCGCGACGCCGCGGTCGACACCCACCACCGAGCCATCGCAGGGCCCAGGAATCGGTTCCGGTGCGTGGGCGAACGCGATATGCCAGCGGCCCGCCCGATCACGCGTGATGCGATAGGACTTCACGCCTTCCGGAACCGGCCGCGACATAACGAAGCGGACCCAGCCGACCTTGGGCACCCACACCCGGCCGAACCGCCGGTTCAGACGCTTGACGTGATGGGCTTTGACCGCTACCTGCCGGAAGCCCTCATGGACACCGGCTTTGCGCCACGTCGGTCGACGATGGGTGCCGTTGAAAAAGTTACGCATCGCTTGCGCGAAATCCCGCAACGCCTGCTGCTGCACCGTCTGCGACCCGGCTGCCAGCCAATCGTATTCGGCGCGGGCCGCGGTCAACTGGCCACATTGCTCGTTGTACCCGGGCGCTTGGCGGCCCGGCTGCCAGCGCTGCTGTTGCTCGACCGCCAAGTTCCACACATAGCGGGCGTGGCCACAGTGTTCGGCCAACACCACCGCCTGCTCGGCAGTGGGAAGCAGCCGATAGCGCGCCATTCCTGCAACCTAGCCATCACCACCGACAACCCTCCGAAAAGAGATGCGGCGTCTCCTCCCCCGGCCAAATCCAGGGGTTTCCACGCCGCGACGAGCCGATGACCGAGGCTGAACTGGCATCCACCGACGTGGAATCCATCGACGATTTCCGTGCCCGGGCCAGAGCATGGCTGGCCGACAACATGCCGCCCATCGATCCCGCGCATCCGCCGGCCGCCCACCGCGACGAAGAGCGCTG
>NZ_DATFZD010000156.1:0-3439 GCF_035314665.1 Mycobacterium sp.
ACCGGATGATGAACCCCGACACCCAAAAGTTCATGGCCGAGCGCATGAATGCCCGCATCCACACCGACAATGTCGACGACGCACCCCTGGTCACCCAACCGCGAGCTGTCACCGCCATCGTCTCCGAAGCGCTGCGCAGCACCGCCGACGACCCGAAAACCTAAGCAACACTGGCCTGTCAGTGAGTAGAACCGGGCGGTCGACCGGGGGGCCGGGCCTCCCACGATCCCAAGCCGCCGATCCGGCCGGGCCGAATACGCTACACCGTTCCTCGTCTCACTCACGTCGCTACTCCCCGTCGAATCGGTGTTTGGGTTCGTCGCCTGTTCTGTAAACATGAGATGACTATTGCCAATTGGTACGGCGGTTTCTGTCCGGTGATCAACGGGTGCAGCGGGTGATTCCGTGTCCCCCGAATGGCTGAGGCGCAAAACCGCCCGGGGCCAAAAGCAGTCAGCCTGCATCGCAGACCTCTGCCGATCAGATCAGCCGACCTTCACGGGAGTAACGGCGCTGTCTGTCCGGCGGACCGCCGGTGGAGCGGATGAACCCGAAGTCCCCCGATCAGGGAATAGTGAGGCGACCGCTATGGGAAGCCAAGTCCGTGACGAGCGCGACGGCGACGGAGAAAGTGCATGTGGTGGTCGCCGATGACCACCCGATGTTTCGCGACGGTGTCGTGCGCGCGCTGACGGCGAGCGGGTCAGTAGAGGTGGTCGGCGAAGCTGAAGATGGCGCCGCCGCCTTCCAATTGATTAAGACGCACCGACCCGAGGTCGCGCTGATCGACCATCGGATGCCTGGCATGGACGGCGCCCAGATAGCCGCGGCGGTACAGCGCGACGAGCTGCCAACCCGGGTGTTGCTGCTGTCCGCGCATGACGAGTCGGCGATCGTTTACCAGGCTCTTCAGCAGGGCGCGGCCGGGTTTCTGCCGAAGGAATCGACCCGATCCGAGATCGTCAATGCGGTGCTCGAGTGCGCGAGGGGCCGGGATGTGGTATCAGCGAGCGTGGCGGCGAGCCTTGCTGGTGAGATCCGCCGCCGCGCCGAGCCAGCCGGGCCGGTGCTGACCCGGCGTGAACGCGAGGTACTCGGTCGCATCGCACAAGGTCAAAGCATTCCCACCATTGCCGAAGAGCTCTACCTGGCTCCGTCGACGGTGAAGACCCACGTCCAACGGTTGTATGAAAAACTCGGCGTCGGTGATCGCGCGGCGGCCGTCGCCGAAGCGATCCGGCGCAAACTCCTGGAATAGCCGACGAGAGCAGCCATCACAGGCCACTTCTCCATTCGCACCACCCAGGGGATCAGGCGAGTGCGTTGCGTATCGCCAGCGGTTGCGCGACGATTCGCCGCACAGCTCCGTCGGAATCCGCGCACAGCAGCCGCGCCAGCCGTAGACGGGCACGGGTGAACCAATCGGTCGGTTACTTCGTTTTATCAACGTGGAGCATCCGCAGGCCGAAGCGGTTCGGACGCTGTACGACGATCACGCCGCCGCGTTGTGGCGCTATGCCATGCGTCTGACGGGTGACCAGGCCCGCGCCGAGGACGTCGTGCAGGAGACGCTGCTGCGCGCGTGGCAGCACCCCGAGGTGACCGACGATAGCGAGCGGTCGGCACGTGCCTGGCTGTTCACCGTCGCCCGTAACATGATCATCGACGAACGCCGCAGCTCACGGTTCCGCAACGAAGTGAGCTCGTTGGACGGCTCGGCTGCCCCCGAGCAGGCCAGCCCCGACGAGGTGAACTCGGCGCTGGACCGGATGCTCATCGGCGAGGCGCTGGCACAGCTGAGCCCCGACCACTGCGCCGTGGTTCGGCGTTCCTACTACCTGGGGTGGACGACCAAGCAGATCGCCGACGATCTCGGTATTGCTGAAGGTACCGTGAAGTCGCGGCTGCACTACGCCATGCGGGCAATGCGGCTTACCCTGCAAGAAATGGGGGTAACACGGTGACGCAATTCGACCGAAGGGGTGCCGGACAGCTGGGTGAGGCCGACCCGTTCGCGGTGTGGGACGCGGCCTATGTACTGGGTTCGCTCGACGCTGAAGAACGCCGGCAGTACGAGGCCCATCTGAGTACCTGTGCGCCGTGCCGCGAGGCCGTCGCGCAACTGGCCGGCATGCCCGCGCTGCTGGCACTGCTGGACCCGGACGAGGTCGCCTCCCTCGACGAGGCTTCGCCCGAATTGCCGCAGCCTCCTGCCGAGCTGCTGGACTCACTACTGGCCAAGGTCAGCTGGCGAGACCGGCGCAGGCGGCGGTTGTTGTGGACGATGGCGGCCGCGACCGCCGCGGCCGCCGCCGTGGTTATCACGGTGCTGGTCGGGATTCATCCCGGCCCCTCCGTGCCGTCCGCGGCGCCGCCTGCGACATCGGCATCGGCGCTGACCATGACCCCGGTGGCGCCAAATTCGATAGCCGCGACGGTCACTCTGATCAGTCAGGGATCGGGTACCCGCATCGAGATGATCTGCACCTACCCGAAGGAGTCGGACGACAACGACGTCGACAAGCTGGCAATGGTGGTAGTCGCTCGGGACGGTAGCCATACCCAGCTCGCGACGTGGATGGCGCCCCCCGGCGTTACCGTACGACCGGTTGGGAGCACGCCGATGCGGATGGACCAAATCGCCGCGGTGCAAATTGTCTCCGATGACGGAGATGTGCTGTTGCAGCGCAACGTCTAGAACCGCAGCTCCACGCTGGTCTAACGCTTCTCGGTCCGCAATGCCTCCGATGGGACACGGTGATCAACTTCCCCCGCAAGCCACATAGGCGTACTTCGATAAGGCCTTGTGCAATCTGCATTTTGCGTTGTTCAGACCAATTTTCCGCGGGGAGAGAGGCCAAAATATCGCTCGCTTGTCGGCCAAAACCCCAGGCGGGGGTGTCGCCCAGGCAACCGACGGTACAGAAGAGCGGAGAAGCTATGCGCCGCAAGCAAGATGATTTGCAACCGACGGGCACGCACGTCTGGTTGGTGCACGACGCACGACCGACGCTGGCGGTCCGGCCGGCCCATGGATGACCCGATTAGACGTTACGTGCGGCCGGAAGAGGGTGCGGAGGGCATCGGTAAGCCGGTAAGCGCCAAGACCGTTAGACCACGGCGTGAGAAGCCGTTTGCGGCCGAGTGGGCGCTGTTGAAAGAACTCGGCTTGCGTGGGGACTAGGAACTACACAAGGCGACTGCGCACGCACCGCCACAGCGTTCAGGGCTACCGCTGGTTGGAATTCCGGGCGAGCAGCGACATGATGGCCGACGCCACCTCCCTGCCCGCCTGGAGGTCATCGTCGGCAGCAGGTCCGCGTCCATCCGACCAGCCGCGCTCTCATACCGTGTCGCATGCGACGGAATTCTCGCTAGCAGGTGCGCGGGTCCCTCGAAGCACTGCCCGGAATGTGAACCAGATGATCAGCGAACCCAC
>NZ_DATFZD010000157.1:0-2690 GCF_035314665.1 Mycobacterium sp.
TTGATATGCGCGGCTTCGTGAAACCCCTACCGCCTCGACATGAATCTCGTTTTGAACGCCGGTCGCACCAGTCAGCCGCTCGACGTTCGCCCGCACCAGCCACCTGGGGCAAGTCATTGGCGATGCGGAAGAACTGCGGGCCCGACTTGGGCCACGTTGTTGGTACTCGCTTGAAGTCAGGGCGTTGACCTGCTTGTTTTCTTTGGGATGGGCCGGAAAGTGTGCACTAGCGGTGGGCTCCTAGGGTGCGGTGGTGGCCTACGTGCGCACCGTGAAGACCAGCTCGGGGGCGACAGCGGTGCAGATCGTGTGGTCCTCGCGGCGTGGTTCGCGCCGTATCGAGCATCTCGGTTCTGCCCACGATGACGCCGAAGTGGAGGCGTTGAAGGCCGCGGCTGCCCAGCGCCTGGCCGATGGCCAGCAGGTGCTCGATCTGGGTCTGGCTGACACCGGATCCGGTGGCGCGCCGCTGGAGATCGTCAGCTCCCGGGCCAGCCATCTGTGGGATGGGCTGTGCCGGGCCTACGGTGTGCTCGGGTTCGATCGGGTGCTCGACGGTGATGAGGTGCTGCGCGATCTGGTGTTGGCCCGCATCATCGAGCCGACCAGCAAGATCGACGCAGAGCGGGTGCTGGTCGAGACTGGAGTTGCCGCCGCGTCCTACCGCACCGTCAAACGACGCCTACCTGTGATCGCCAAACCTACTGTCCGACAAGCATTATCAGCGGCGTGCGCTGCTCACGCCGGGCTGGGCCCGGCCAGCCTGGTGCTTTTCGATGTGTCCACCCTGTACTTCGAAACTGATGCCGGTGACGGTTTTCGTGAGCCCGGGTTCTCCAAGGAACGGCGCCTGGAGCCGCAGATCACTGTGGGGCTGCTGACCGACGCCACCGGGTTCCCCCTGACGGTGGCGGCGTTTGAGGGCAACAAAGCCGAGACCGCCACCATGGTGCCGGTCATCAACGCCTTCAAGACCGCTCACCAACTGCGCGAGGTGACTGTGGTCGCCGATGCCGGCATGATCTCTGAGGCCAACCAGGTCGCCCTGCAAGCCGCCGGGCTGTCCTACATCCTGGGTGCCCGCATCCCGTACCTACCCGATGTGGTGCGCGAATGGCGTGACAAGCACCCCGACGAGCAGATCCCTGACGGGTTGGTGCTGACCCAGCCCTGGCCGGCGACCTCGTCGGAGAAGGCCCGCGGCATCCCGGATCGCGTCATCTATTACCAGTTCCGCCACGATCGAGCCCGACGCACCCTGCGCGGCATCGATGAGCAAGTCGCCAAGGCCGAACGCGCCGTCGACGGGCACGCCCCGGTCAAACGCAATCGCTATATCCAACTGTCCGGCGCCACCAAGTCAGTGAATCGCCAGCTGGAGGCCAAGACCCGGGCGCTGGCCGGGTGGAAGGGCTACACCACCAACCTCACCACCGTGGGTGCGGAGTTCGTCATCGACGCGTATCACCAGCTGTGGCGCATCGAGAAGGCCTTCCGAATGTCTAAGCCTGGATCCGTGGATGGGCCGGTGATGTGATCGGCGTGTGAACAGCGAAAATGCCTTCTGAACTGGGACAATACGAGTGCTTAAGTCGATCTTGTCCAGCGTTCGGGAAGGCATTTTCGGTGCACTCATCCTATACGTTCACCGTCGGGTCGGCGGTGTTTGACGAGCGGAATCTGGTGTCGTCGGCCGGGTTGGTGCCGGTGCTGGAACTGGCTGAGCAGACCGGGCTTTCGCGGTTGATCGGCGAGCACGTGGATCTGCCGTCGACACGGGTGAAGTCCGGGGCGGTCAACCCGGCCGGCAAGCTGACCTCGATCATCGCCGCGATGATGTGCGGCGCGGACAGCATCGATGACGGCAACGTGCTGCGCGCCGGCGGCACCCCGCGGGTGTTCCACGAGGTGTATGCGCCCTCGACACTGGGGATCTTCTTGCGCGAGTTCACCTTCGGGCACGCCAACCAGCTCGCCGCGGTGACCCGCGCGCATCTGGTGGCGCTGGCGGCCCGGGTGCCGTTGTTGCCCGGCATCGGCGAGCGCGCCTTCGTCGACATCGACTCGCTGTTGCGCCCGGTCTATGGGCACCACAAGCAGGGCGCCTCGTTCGGGCACGCCAAGATCGCCAGCCGCGCCCTGCTGCGTCTGGGCCTGTCACCGCAGATCACCACCCTGTCCACGGCGACCGCGGCGCCGGTCATCGCCGAGGCCCGGCTACGCAGCGGGCGGGCCGCCTCCGGGCGTGCCGCCGCCGCCCAGATCAAGCAGGCTATCGGCACCGCCCGCGGGTGCCGGGCCGCCACGATCATGGTGCGCGGCGACTCGGCGTTCGGCACCAAGAAGGTGATCACCACCTGCATTGGGGAAGGCGCCGAGTTCTCCCTATCGGTGAGCCGCAACCGCCGCATCAGCGCCGCGATCGCCGCCATCGACGAGGCCGCCTACACCCCGGTGCACTACCCGGGCGCAGTCGAAGACCCCGACACCGGGCTGTTGATCTCCGATGCCCAGGTCGCCGAAACCCCCTACCCCCTGCGGCTGGGCTCCGGCCGCAGCCTCACTGTGCGGCTGGTGGTGCGCCGCGTCAAAGACGCCCGCTACCCCGACGCGTTGTTTCCGGTGTGGCGCCATCACCCGTTTGTGACCAACTCCGAGTTGCCCACCGCCGAGGCCGACATCACCCACCG
>NZ_DATFZD010000158.1:0-13209 GCF_035314665.1 Mycobacterium sp.
CGTCGTCGCCAGGTCGAAGAACGCCGTGAAGGCCTGCGTGAAGCAGTGGCGCGGGCCAGTAACTCGTTAGACCGCTACACCCGCCAGCTACATCAACTCGGGTTGGAGTCCAGCGAGCGCGAAGTCAATTGGCTCAACGAGTTGATCGCGGCAGAACTGTTAGCGCAACGCCGCGCTGAGCAGTCCTAGAGCCGGTAGACCACACCATCCACCACACAGATATGAGTTAAGGAGAACGCGGTATGAGTGAGCACAAGCCGCTAGGGGCGCCCGGGGCGCGGCCCGAGGTCCGGGTCGCTATTGTCGGCGTCGGCAACTGCGCGTCCTCGCTGGTCCAGGGCGTGCAGTACTACTACGACGCCGACGAGAACAGCACTGTGCCCGGCTTGATGCACGTGACGTTCGGCCAGTACCACGTTCGCGACGTGAAGTTCGTCGCCGCGTTCGACGTGGACGCCAAGAAGGTCGGCTTCGACCTGTCCGAGGCGATCTTCGCGTCGGAGAACAACACGATCAAGATCGCCGACGTGCCGCCGACCAACGTGACGGTGCAACGCGGCCCGACTCTGGACGGCATCGGCAAGTACTACGCCGACACCATCGAGGTGTCGGACGCCGAGGCGGTCGACGTGGTCAAGGTGCTGCGCGACGCCGAGGTCGACGTGCTGGTGTCCTACCTGCCGGTGGGCTCCGAAGAGGCCGACAAGTTCTACGCCCAGTGCGCGATCGACGCCGGCGTGGCATTCGTCAACGCGCTGCCGGTGTTCATCGCGTCCGACCCGGTGTGGGCCAAGAAGTTCACCGACGCCGGGGTGCCGATCGTTGGTGACGACATCAAGAGCCAGGTCGGTGCGACGATCACCCACCGCGTGATGGCCAAGCTGTTCGAGGACCGCGGCGTGCAATTGGACCGCACCATGCAGCTCAACGTCGGCGGCAACATGGACTTCCTGAACATGCTCGAGCGCGAGCGGCTGGAGTCCAAGAAGATCTCCAAGACCCAGGCCGTGACGTCGAATCTGCAGCGGGAGTTCAAGACCAAGGACGTGCACATCGGCCCGTCCGACCACGTCGGCTGGCTCGACGACCGCAAGTGGGCCTACGTCCGGTTGGAAGGCCGCGCATTCGGTGACGTGCCGCTGAACCTGGAGTACAAGCTCGAGGTGTGGGACTCGCCCAACTCGGCGGGCGTCATCATCGACGCGGTGCGGGCGGCCAAGATCGCCAAGGACCGCGGCATCGGCGGACCGGTGGTACCGGCCTCTGCGTATCTGATGAAGAGCCCGCCGCAGCAGCTGCCCGACGACGTCGCGCGCGCTCAGCTCGAAGAGTTCATCATCGACGCCGACTAACTCGTCTCACCGGCCCGCCACCAAGATGGCGGGCCGGTGAGCGTTGTGGAGCCAGTTGTGTGGCGCCGTGTGGCGAGCGCGACGAAGGCCTGGGCTATAGGAGTGACTCGCGGGGGCGAGTTTTTGGCAATAAAATCTGCCCAGTGAAGTTGCTGCCGGCCGATGTTGAGTGTCTTCGGATGATGGCTGCTGAGTGCGAGACGGTCGCGGCAAAACTGGCCGCCGTCATCCCACCCCGGAGCGTGTCTGTTCAGGTCAGCTCGGTGGCCGCCGTGAACATGGCGCACGCAGACGTCGGCATTGCCTCCGGAAAGCTTTTCGAGCGGATGAAATCGACGGCGGCGAAGCTCGCCGCTGATAGCGCTAGGTTTGCTGTGAACGAAGCCGACTCCGCTCGCGAATTGCGCGGAATCACCGAGGGCATGTAGATGCCCGCGACGGCGCCATTGACGAGCCTTTCAGGGCTTTATGCCTGGCCTACAGACCATCTAAGCGAAGCAGCCACCTACTGGACCAATACCGCCGAGTCTTGGGAGAGCGCCTTCAACCGGATTTCCGACCACATTTCCACCCCAGGCGGTACCCCCTGGACAGGCGAGGCCGCCGAAACAGCGCAGTCCCGTGCCGACGGAGACAAGATAAAAGTCTCTGGCGTGGCGTATCAATTGCGTGAAGCCGCCGGAATCGCCCAACTCGGGCGGGACCAGCTAGAAGCGTTGAAAGAGCAGGCAATCGGCGCGGTTGATGATGCTCGGGCGGATGGGTTCAGGGTGGGCGACGACCTTACGGTCACCGACACCCGCGCGGGTGGTTCGCACCATGAGCGAGCCGCCCGGAAAGCCCGAGCCGAAGGACACGCCGCGTACATTCGCCATCGTGCCGCGGCACTGGTCGAGCACGACGACGAAATTGGATCCAGGATCACTGCGGCCACCGAAGGCATTAAGAAAGTCGGTTTCGCCGAGGCGAAGCCCGTCGACTTTACGCCGCTGGCTACCTACAGCCCTCCGCCCGACGTCGTTTTGACCTGGTGCGAGCCATTCCTGAGCAGTTTCCTGTGCACCGACTACTACCCCGATGGCAGCAGACATGACTACCGTTACCACTGGGATAGATCGGGTGTGTGGCCGTGAGTTTCGAAGGGGTGCACTAAATAGTGGAGCCGGAAGACACTTCGCTCGCGGAAGGTGTGGAGTTTTACTCCCGTCCTCAGGTTGAGCAATTGGCTGACAAGTCTTGGCGCGCTCATTACCCGGCGTCGGATTGGTCGGTCACCGCGGAAAGCCGCGAATCGGTCATTGAGCGGCTGAAACTTGAAGATCAGCGCCGACTCAAAGAGCAGCCGAGCTACGGTGTAACGCGATTCAAAGCTCTGCACCGGCATCTGATTGAGCCTATTCCTGGTGTCTACGCGATTACTCGCGAGGAAGGCGAGCGCATTCGCGCGACTCAAGATCCACAAGCCGAGTTCGAGCGCATCGCTGACGAGATGGATAGGCAAGCCGGACACAGGTGAGCGCACGCACCGCACGCGTGGCGGCCGTTTTCCGGGGCGACTTCATGGCCTTGCCCAAAGTCTCCTCGTAGCTCGTACAGTCAGGGGCTGTGACCGGCATTTCCGACGACGAACTCCTCGGCCTGTCCGAGTTCGCGCTGCTGCCCGAGAACGCCGAGCAGGCCGGCGTCGAGGGACCGTTGCCGCACGCGCAGCGGATCGATGCGGGTCCCATCAGCGCGCTGCAGTGGGGTGACTCGCCGCCGCGAGTCGTCTTCTTGCACGGCGGCGGGCAGAACGCGCACACCTGGGACACCGTGATCGTCGGTCTGGGGCAACCGGCTGTGGCGGTAGACCTGCCCGGCCACGGGCATTCGGCGTGGCGCGAGGACGGTGACTACTCGCCGCAGCACAACGCCGCGGCGCTGGCGCCGGTGCTCGACGAGCTCGCTCCGCAGGCCGACCTCGTCGTCGGCATGTCGCTGGGCGGGCTGACCGCGGTCCGGCTGGGCGCCGTCGCGCCGGACCTCGTGCGTGAACTCGTCCTCGTCGACGTCACCCCGTCGGCGTTGCAACGATATTCCGAGATGACCAAGGAGCAGCTCGGCACGGTGGCACTGGCGCACGGCGAGCGAGAATTCCCCAGCTTTGCGGCCATGCTGGAGTTGACCACCGCCGCGGCGCCTCATCGAGACCCGAAATCGTTGCGCCGCGGCGTATTTCATAACTCTCGTCGACTCGACAACGGCCGTTGGACGTGGCGCTATGACAGCATCCGGGAAGTCCCCGACTTCGACGGCCTGTGGAACGACGTCGACGGGCTGTCCGCGCCCATCACGCTGGTACGCGGTGGCACCTCGGGCTTCGTCACCGACGCCGACGCCGCCGAGCTCGAGCAACGCGCGCAGACGTTCCGCGGTATGCATGTCGTCAAGAATTCCGGGCATTCGGTGCAAAGCGATCAGCCCCGCGCACTGATCGGCATCCTGCGCGGCGTGCTCGACGGCAGCTAGGTCCGATTGCCGAGCTCCTCCTCGTCGCGCTGCGCGCTCCGCATCGTCGCCCGGCTGAAGCTCACCGCCTACGTTGGTTGGTATGAGTTCCCCTGGCCCTCGCGTCGGCGTACAGCTTCAGCCGCAACATGCCCCGCACTACCAAAGCATCCGTGACGCGGTCCGCCGCTGCGAGGACGTCGGCGTCGACGTCGCGTTCAACTGGGATCACTTCTTTCCGCTCTACGGCGATCCCGACGGCGCGCACTTCGAATGCTGGACAATGCTTGCCGCCTGGGCCGAGCAGACATCGCGCATCGAGATCGGCGCGCTGGTCAGCTGCAACTCCTACCGCAACCCCGAACTGCTCGCCGACATGGCCCGCACCGTCGACCACATCTCGCACGGGCGGCTGGTGTTGGGTATCGGCTCGGGTTGGAAACGCAAGGACTACACCCAGTACGGCTACGAGTTCGGCACCGCGGGAAGCCGACTCGACGATCTCGCCGCGGCCCTGCCGCGGATCAAGTCCCGGTTGGCCAAGCTCAATCCGGGGCCGACCCGCGACATCCCGGTGCTGATCGGCGGCGGCGGCGAGAAGAAGACCCTGCGGCTGGTCGCCGAGCATGCCGACGTCTGGCACAGCTTCGCCGACGCAACCGCCTATCCCGCCAAGTCGGCCGTGCTGGCCGAGCACTGCGCCGCCATCGGGCGTGATCCGGCCGGCATCGAACGGTCGGCCGCGGTGGGCGGCGAGACCGGAGCCGCGGATGCCGGCCGGTTGATCGCCGAGGCCGCGGCGCTGACCGACCTCGGTGTCGGCCTGCTGACCATCGGCGCTTCCGGCCCGGACTACGACCTGACGGGCGCCGAGACGTTGTGCCGCTGGCGGGATCGCCGTTAGGCCCAAGTCGCCACCTTCGGCGTGAGAAACTTTCCCGCGGATTTGTCGGGCGGGGCGAAAGGCCTGAGAAAAGACATGCCTAAGACATACGGGGCCAAAGAGAAGGATCAGGTCGTTGCCTTCATTCTCAACCAAGTACTGATCGGCAAGCTGCGGACCGGTGACCGGGTCGACCGCAACGAAATCGCCAGGGTGTTAGGCATCAGCCGCGTCCCTATTCAAGAAGCCATCGTCCAGCTCGAACACGACGGGTTGCTGTCCACTCGCTACCATCGGGGTGCCTTCGTCTCGCGCTTCGACGCAGACACCATCTCCGAGCATTACGAGTTGCACGGTGTGCTCAACGGCATCGCCTCGGCCCGTGCCGCGACCAACCCGACCCCGCGCATCCTGGGCCAGCTCGAAGCCGCCATGCGCACGTTGCGGGCCTCGAAGGAGCCGCGCGCCTTCCAGCGAGCCACACGCGACTATCGGCGCGCGATCAACGACGAGTACGCCGGGCCACGCCTGGACGCGACTATTCGCGCATCGCAGGGCCTTATCCCGCGCGCGTTTCTGTTGAGCTATCCGAGCATCGTCGCCGAGATGCTGCCGTTCTACGAAGACGAGACGGCAGCCATCCGGCACCGCGACCCCGACGACGCACGGGCGGCGTGCAGTGGCTGCGCCGAACTGATGGCGGAGGTCATGGTGACCGAGCTGGTTCGGCGCGGCGTGCTGGCCCCGTCGGACAAGCCCGCGGCGGTGTTCTGACCCCCGGTACCTTGCGGGGTATGAGCGTCAACGCCGGAAAGTTGTTCGCGCTACTCGCCACCATCCTGCTCACCTGCAGCCTGGGTTCGGCTCCGTCGGCCGCGGCCGACACCAACCTGTGCAAGCCGTCGGGAAAAGACGGCGCAATCGCCCTGCCGAGGAAGCTGGCCACCGCGAACCGGCCCCAGGAGGACAAGCACACAACCGCCGACGTCGAGCCGCTGAGTTCGGTAAATGTCGACGCGCTGGGTCTGCGCACCCCCCGAACGCTGAGCGTCGGCACCGAGCCGGGGGGTCCCCCGACCAGCTGCTTGAACAGCGCGGGGCACTACACCGGTTATGACAACGAGCTGCTACGGGCGATCGCCGCCAAGCTGGGCTTACACGTCGTCTTCGCCGGCACCGAATTCTCCGGGCTGCTGGCCCAGGTCGCGACGCGGCGCTTCGACGTCGGCTCGTCGTCGATCATGGCCACCGATGCACGCCGGCGCACCGTCGGATTCACCAACGGCTACGACTTCGGTTACCTGTCGCTGATCGTGCCGTCCGGCTCGCCGATCGACAGCTTCGGCGAGCTGGGTCCCGGACAGCGGATCGGCGTCGTGCAGGGCACCGTCGAAGAAGCGTACGTCGTCGACACGCTGCATATAGAGCCAGTGAAATTCCCAGACTTCACCACCGTGTACACCAGCGTGAAGACCCATCAGATCGACGCGTGGGTGGCGCCGGCAATGGAGGCGGCTAACGTGATGCGGCCCGGCGACACCGCGTCCATCGCCGCCTACACGTTCGGCCACGGCAACTTCGTGGCGTACGCGGTGGCCAAAGACAATCAACCGCTGATCAACGCGCTGAACGCCGGGCTGGACGCCGTGATCGACGACGGCACCTGGGCGCAGCTCTACACCGACTGGGTTCCGCGGCCGTTGCCGCGGGGATGGCACCCGGGATCGAAGTCGGCATCGAGGCCGCACCTGCCGGATTTCGCGGCGATCGCCGAGCAACATCATCGTGCGATCGACGAGGCCGCTCCGCCGAAGTCGACGCTGGCCCAGCTGCGGGACTCCTTCTTCGACTGGGACCTCTACCGGCAGACCATCCCGGTGCTGTTGACGACGGGGCTGCCCAACACGCTGATCTTGACGGTCAGCTCCGGTGTCATCGGCTTGGCGATGGGCATTGTGCTTGCGGTTGCCGGTATTTCGCGTGCCCGCTGGCTGCGTTGGCCGGCTCGGGTGTACACCGACATCTTCCGCGGCCTGCCCGAGGTGGTGATCATCCTGCTGATCGGGCTGGGCATCGGGCCGATCGTGGGCGGGCTGACTCACAACAACCCCTACCCGCTCGGCATCGCCGCGCTGGGCCTGACGGCGGCCGCGTATGTGGGCGAGATCTTCCGTTCCGGCATCCAAAGTGTCGAGACCGGCCAGCTGGAAGCCGCCCGCGCGCTGGGGCTGAGCTACCGCGCCTCGATGGGGTTGGTGGTAATACCGCAGGGGATCCGTCGGGTGCTGCCCGCACTGGTCAACCAATTCATCGCGCTGCTGAAGGGCTCGGCGCTGGTGTACTTCCTCGGCCTGATCGCCGGGCAACGCGAGCTGTTTCAGGTCGGTCGCGACTTCAACGCCCAGACCGGCAGCCTCTCACCGCTGGTGGCGGCCGGGATCTTTTACCTGATCCTGACCATCCCGCTGACCCATCTGGTGAACCTCGTCGATCACCGCCTTCGCCAGGGCCGGGCTGCGACCGAGCCGGAGAACCCGCTCGTCTTGACGACCAGCCAGGAGATGACGTGACCGACCGCGACGCGCAGCCGCAGTCAGTATCGTTGGCGGGCAAGGATATTCACCTGTCGTTCGGTCGAAATACCGTGCTGCGCGGGGTCGATATCGATGCGCCGGCCGGCAGCACGGTGGCGGTGATCGGCCCGTCGGGCTCGGGCAAGTCGACACTGCTACGGATTTTGAACCGATTACACGAACCTGACCGCGGCGACATCCTGTTGGACGGCCGCTCGGTGTTGAACGACGACCCCAATCGATTCCGGCAGCGAATTGGCATGGTGTTCCAGCATTTCAACCTCTTTCCGCACCGCAGCGTGCTGGACAACGTGATGCTGGCGCCACGCAAACTCAAGCGCCTGTCGGCCGACGCGGCCCGCGAGCTGGCGCTCGCGCAGCTGGACCGAGTGGGCATGAAACACAAGGCCGCAAGCCGTCCCGGCGCGCTGTCGGGCGGGCAGCAGCAAAGAGTCGCGATCGCCCGCGCGCTGGCGATGGGGCCGCAAGTGATGCTCTTCGACGAAGCGACGTCGGCGCTGGATCCCGAATTGGTCAAGGGCATTCTCGCGTTGATCGCGGACTTGGGCGCCGAAGGCATGACAATGCTTGTGGTCACCCACGAAATGGGTTTTGCCAGGTCGACATCCGACACAGTTGTCTTCATGGACCATGGTCAGGTCGTAGAAACCGGGCCACCGGACCAGATATTCGAGGCCGCAGAAACCGAGCGGTTGCAGCGGTTCCTGTCGCAAGTACTTTGACGGCAAAACCGGTTTCTGGGTCTGTGAACCCCAGACAGGTTAGACTGGCGAACTATGGCGGAACGCGAAGCCACGGTGCCGGAGCTCACCGAGTTGGCCGAGGGGCTTCACCGCACGCTGGCAAAGCTGTTTTCTATTCTGCGCCGCGGTGATCACAGCGCCGGCGCCGCGACAGCCGGCGAGCTGACGCTGGCCCAGCTGTCGATTCTGGTGACCTTGCTCGATCGGGGTCCCATCCGGATGACCGATCTCGCCGCCCACGAACGCGTCCGGACACCCACCACCACAGTGGCGATCCGCAGGCTGGAGAAGATCGGCCTGGTGAAGCGCTCGCGCGACCCGTCGGACCTGCGCGCCGTGCTGGTCGACATCACCCCGCGGGGGTTGGCCGTGCACCGCGAGTCGCTGACCAACCGGATCGGCGCCCTGGCCGCGCTACTCAGCCATCTCAGCGAGTCCGACTTGGACACGCTGACCAAGGCGCTCGCGCCGCTGGAGCGGCTGGCTGCCAGCGAACCGGTGGCCAGTCCGACAGCCGAGGCCGCCGGCGAATAGGCCTCGCAATCTCGGCTTGACCGGCCCGGAAGACCGCCAAAACAATTGCCGCCAATCGGAATAAACGGCGCGACCAAGTAGCTCTGTTTGGGGTGGCTCAGAAACCCGATGCCGAGACGCTAAAGGCGCTGAACGGCAATATCACCGACGAGTTTCGCGCCAACGCCGGCAAGGTCGGGGGGCGATTCGAAGGCATTGAGCTGCTGCTACTTACGACGACGGGCGGGAAGTCCGGCGAGCCGCGCGTTGCGCCGCTGGTGGTGTTTCGCATCGACGGCCACCTGCTGATCGTCGCGGGTTACGATGGGGCCGACGTCAACCCGGCGTGGGTGCACAACCTGCGGGCCAACCCGCGGGCACACGTTGAGCTCGCCACCGGCTCGTTCGACGTCGTCGCGCGCGAGCTCGAGCCGCCCGAACGTGAGACGGTCATCCCCAAGATCAACGCGACCATACCTGCGTTCGCGTACGCGAACTACCAGTCAAAAACCACGCGCACGATCCCGATATTCGAGCTGGAAGAAGACGAGTCATGCCCGGCGCCAACGAGGTTGCGCGTTGGTACCCGTCAGACGACCAAGTTAACTAGTCGCCCGGCGACCACGATCACCTTCTTCGGTGTGGCGCCCGCCAGAGACGTCTGCACTTTCTCGTCGGCCAGCGCGGCGGCTTCCACCGCGTCGGCGTCGGCGTCGGCCGGCACCGTGATACGGCCGCGCACTTTGCCGTTGACCTGTACGGGGTACTCGACGGTGTCTTCGACCAGGTAGTCGGGGTCGGCCAGTGGGAACGGCCCGTGGGCAAGCGACGTCGGATGTCCGAGCCGCTGCCACAACTCCTCGGCAAGGTGCGGCGCCAACGGCGCCAGCATCAGGACCAACGGCTCGACCGCTGCCCGGGGCACCGAGTCGCGGTGTTGCTTGGTGAGGTGATTGGTGTACTCGATCAGCTTGGCCACCGCGGTGTTATTGCGCAGTGCCGCATAGTCTTCGGAGACACCGGCGATGGTGCGGTGGAGCAGCCGCAGCGTCTCGGTGTCCAGCTCCGGGCTGTCGACGACGCAGATGTCGCCGGTCTGCTCGTCGACCACCAGTCGCCAGACGCGCTGAAGGAAGCGGTGCGCCCCGACGACGTCCTTGGTGGCCCACGGACGCGACGCCTCCAACGGGCCCATCGACATCTCGTACACGCGCAGCGTGTCGGCGCCGTAGTCGTCGCACATCTCGTCCGGCGACACCGAATTCTTCAGGCTCTTACCGATCTTGCCGAATTCCTGGAAGACTTCGATCTCCCCGTCGGGCCCGGGGTAGACGAAGCCGCCGTCGCGTTCGATCACGTCGGCGGCGGGTACGTAGGCGCCGCGGACGTCGGTGTAGGCGAACGCTTGGATGTAGCCCTGGTTGACCAGGCGGCGGTAGGGCTCGCGGGAGCTGACGTGACCCAGGTCGTAGAGCACCTTGTGCCAGAACCGGCAATACAGCAGGTGCAGCACCGCGTGTTCAGCACCTCCGACGTACAGGTCGACACCGCCCGGATCGCCGGGGCCGTGCTCGGCCGGTCTCGGGCCCATCCAGTAGGCCTCATTCTCCCTGGCGCAGAACCGTTCTGAGTTGTGCGGGTCGGTGTAGCGCAGCTCATACCAGGAGCTGCCCGCCCACTGCGGCATGACGTTGGTGTCGCGGGTGTAGGGCTTGAGGCCGTCGCCGAGGTCCAGCTCGACGTGCACCCAGTCGGTCGCCTTGGCCAGCGGCGGCTCAGGAACGCTCTCGGCGTCGTCGGGGTCGAATAGCACCGGCGAGTAGTCCGGGACGTCGGGCAGCTCGACTGGCAACGCGGCCTCGCCCAGCGCATGCGGGCGACCGTCGCTGTCGTAGACGATCGGGAAGGGCTCGCCCCAATAACGTTGCCGCGCGAAAAGCCAGTCGCGCAGCTTGTATTCCATGCGCGCCCGACCGCGACCGTCGGATTCCAGTCGCGCGGTGATGGCTTCCTTGGCGGCCGCCACGTCCAGCCCGTTCAGGTAGCCGGAGTTCACCAGCACTCCGTCGCCGGCATAGGCGGCTTCGGAAATATCGCCGCCGGCAATGACTTCGACGATCGGCAGCCCGAACTCGTGGGCGAACTCCCAGTCACGCTGATCGTGACCGGGAACCGCCATGATCGCCCCGGTGCCGTATCCGGCCAGCACGTAGTCCGCGATGAAGATCGGCACCTGCTCGCCGTTGGCCGGGTTGGTCGCATAACCGCCCAGGAACACACCGGTCTTGGTCTTGTTCTCCTGGCGCTCCAGGTCGGACTTCGCCGCGATGGTCTGCCGGTAGGCGGCGACGGCCGCAGCCGGGGTCGCGGCGTCGAAGGTCCAACGCGGGTCCACCCCGTCCGGCCATTCGGCGGCGACCAACCGGTCGACCAACTCGTGCTCGGGGGCCAGCACCAGATAGGTGGCGCCGAACAGGGTGTCCGGCCGGGTGGTGAACACCTCCAGGTCGACGGTCTCGCCGTCGGTCGTGTGGGCGGAGAACTGCGCGGCGGCACCGGTGGAGCGGCCGATCCAGTTGCGTTGCATGGTTTTGACCTTTTCCGGCCAGTCCAGCACGTCGAGGTCGTCGAGCAGCCGGTCGGAGTAGGCGGTGATCCGCATCATCCACTGCCGCAACCGCTTACGGAATACCGGAAAGTTCCCGCGGTCGCTACGGCCGTCGGCGGTGACCTCTTCGTTGGCCAGCACGGTGCCCAGCCCCGGACACCAGTTCACCATCGAATCGGCCCGGTAGACCAGGCGGTGGGCGTCGATCACGTCGGCACGTTCGCCTGCCGACAGCTTGGCCCAGTCCCGGCCATCGTCCAATTGCCTTGCGCCGGAATCGAATGCGGCGACCAGATCGGTGATCGGCCGGGCTTTGTTGGCAGTGGTGTCGAACCACGCGTTATAGATCTGCAGGAAGATCCACTGCGTCCACTTGTAGAACTCGGTGTCGGTGGTAGAAAAGCTTCGCCGGTTGTCGTGGCCGAAGCCCAGCCGGCCCAACTGACGCCGGAAGTTGACGATGTTGGCCTCGGTCCGGGTGCGCGGGTGGGTCCCGGTCTGCACCGCATACTGCTCGGCGGGTAGACCGAACGCGTCGAAACCCAACGCGTGCAGCACATTACGGCCGATCATCCGGAAGTAGCGGGCGTAGACATCGGTGGCGATATAGCCCAGCGGATGACCGACGTGCAGCCCTTCACCCGACGGGTACGGGAACATGTCCTGGACGAACATCTTGTCGTCGGGCACCGGCGAGCCGTCCGTCGGCGCAAGCGACCCGACCGGGTTGGGCACGTTGAAGGTCCCCAGCCGGTTCCAGTTGTCCTGCCAGATCTGCTCGATGCGGCCGGCCAGGTCCGCGGTGTACCGAAACCGCGGCGCATCGGGTTCGGCCTGGGCGGCCGGGCCGCCAGGATGGGAGCCCGTCGCGGCCGTTGGAGAGTCGGTCACGTCCAACAGGTTATAAGGGCGCCGGTGACGGGTCCGCCGGCCACACGTTTGTCTCGGTTGCGTTGCGGACCGATCAGGGCTTTATCCCAGGTCTATTCCAGGTCTATTCCAAGCCTGGTTGCCGCTGGTGCGACGTGGTTACAGTCCGACTCATGCTTTGCCGCTGAGCGACTTGGGAAGGACCGACTCTCATGATGCACATTGCCCGTAGCTGGCGGGTTACGGTCGCAGGTCTAGCCGTTGGCGTCGTGGGTGTGCTGGGCTTTGCCTGCCCCACCGCATCGGCGGATCCGGTGTATCCGCCGAGGCCGAATCCCGCTCCGATCCCCGCGGCGCCCGTGATGCCGCAGGCCGTGACCGTCGCGCCCGGGGCCGTCAGCAACCCGATTCCGGGGACGGCGGCCGCTGCCCCCGCGGTGCCCCCGCCCGTCTCGCCGGCGCTGGCCCCGGCAGCCGCGCCACCGGCGCCGACGCTCGTTCCGGCCCAGTCCGGGACGCTGCGCGACTATTTCGCGAGCAAGAACGTTCAACTCGAGCCGCAAAAGGCGCAGAACTTCAAGGCTCTCGACGTCACCTTGCCGATGCCGCCGGGCTGGACACCGGTGCCCGACCCCAACGTCCCCGATGCATTCCTGGTGACCGCCAACCGCCACAGCACCAGCCTCTACACCTCCAATGCCCAGCTGGTGGTCTACCGGTTGGTCGGCGATTTCGATCCCAAGGAGGCCATCACTCACGGCTATCTGGACAGCGCGCAACTGCCCGCCTGGCGGACCACCAACGCCTCGCTGGTCGACTTCAACGGATCCCCGTCGTCGATCATCGAGGGCACCTACCGCGAAAACCAGATGACGCTCAACACCTCGCGGCGCCATGTCATCGTCACCTCCGGGCCGGACAAGTACCTGGTGTCGCTGGCGGTGAACACGGACGCCGCCACGGCGGTCGGCGAGGCGCCGGCCACCGACGCCATCATCAACGGCTTCCGGGTCGGCCCACCCGGGTCCAACCCACCGCCGGCTCCGCCGCCGGCGCCGGCCGCAGCCCCAGTGCCTCCGGCGGCGGCCGTTCCACCAGCGGCGTTATCGCACTAGTAGCCGGGCGCTGCGGCGCATCGGGCCGCCTCGTATTGTGGCCC
>NZ_DATFZD010000159.1:0-19906 GCF_035314665.1 Mycobacterium sp.
ACAGCTACTCAATTCCTCGCAACACTGAACACA
The DNA here is from genome assembly GCF_035314665.1 of Mycobacterium sp. Lineage (GTDB taxonomy): Bacteria > Actinomycetota > Actinomycetes > Mycobacteriales > Mycobacteriaceae > Mycobacterium. The sequence continues at coordinate 34 of NZ_DATFZD010000159.1, forward strand.
CCGACCGCGGTCAGCTGGCTCGCCTTCATCATCATCGGCGGCATCGCTGGCTGGGTCGCGAGCAAAATCGTTCGCGGCGGCGGGTCAGGCATCCTGCTCGACGTAGTCGTCGGCGTCATCGGCGGATATCTCGGCGGAGTGCTTCTGGGCTGGCTCGGCGTCGATGTCGAGCATGGCCATCGGTGGTTTACGTTCTTCACCGCGTTGCTCGGGGCGATCATTCTACTGTTTGTTGTGCGGCTGGTGCGAGGCGCTGCCAGGCGCTAACCCGCTGCGGCCGTGGCGATTAACGGCATGCTGTAGTGATGACCGCAGCGACGATGAGCGCGTGGCGGGTGCGTCGGCCCGGTCCGATGAGCACCGATCCGCTGGAACGGGTCAGCACGCCAGTGCCCCGCCCCGAGCCGCCGGAGTTGCTCGTCGCCGTGCGTGCATGCGGGGTGTGCCGCACCGACCTTCATGTCACCGAGGGGGACCTTCCGGTGCACCGGGAAAAGGTGACGCCTGGGCACGAGGTGGTCGGCGAAGTTGTCGAGGTCGGCGCCGACGCCGGCGACGAGTTCAGCGTCGGGGACCGGATCGGGATCGCCTGGCTGCGGCATACCTGCGGAGTCTGCAAGTACTGTCGGCGCGGCGACGAGAACCTGTGTCCGGAGTCCCGCTACACGGGTTGGGATGCCGACGGCGGGTACGCCGAATTCGCCACGGTCCCTGCAGCTTTCGCCCATCATCTGCCGAGCGGCTACACCGACAGCGAGCTTGCGCCGCTGCTGTGCGCCGGAATCATCGGCTACCGTTCGCTGCTGCGCGCCGCGCTGCCGCCGGGCGGCCGGCTCGGACTGTACGGATTCGGCGGCAGCGCGCACATCACCGCGCAGGTCGCGCTGGCCCAAGGCGCCGAAGTGCACGTGATGACGCGCGGCGCCGCCGCCCAGGAGCTGGCGCTCGACCTGGGCGCCGCGTCGGCCCAAGGCGCCGCCGACCCGCCACCGGTGCGTCTCGACGCCGCGATCCTGTTCGCGCCGGTCGGTGATCTGGTGCTGCCCGCGCTGGAGGCGCTCGACCGCGGCGGCACCTTGGCGATCGCGGGCATCCACCTGAGCGACATTCCCGCCCTCAACTACCAGCGCCACCTTTTCCAGGAACGCCAGCTGCGCTCGGTAACGTCGAACACCCGCGCAGACGCGCGGGCCTTCCTCGACTTCGCAGCCGAGCATCACATCAACGTGACCACGCCGGAATACCCACTGAGTCAAGCAGATCGGGCGTTGTCTGATCTGAGCGCCGGCCGCATCGCCGGCGCCGCGGTGCTGCTGGTGTAACGCCGTCAGCTGGACAGGTGCCAGACCAGCGCCGCGGCCAAGGCGCCCAGCCCGTTCAGCGACCAATGCAGGGCGATCGGCGCGATCAGGCTGCCGCTGCGTCGGCGCAGCCAGCTGAACACGAACCCGGCGACCGCCGTCGCGATCACCGCCATCGTCACGCCGGCCAGCATGCCTAGGACTCCACCGCCGAACAGCCGAGTGAAGCCGACGTTGCTGCTTGTCAGTCCCAACGAGGTGGCGATATGCCACAGACCGAACAGCAGCGAACCCGCCAGCGCCACACCGCGAAAGCCCCAGGCGCGGTTCAATGCGCCGTGCAGCACGCCGCGGAAAGCCAGCTCCTCGGGGATCACCGTTTGCAACGGAATGATGATCATCGAGGCGACCAGTGCGCCCGAGATCGTCGCGTAGTGGTTGTTCATGAACATCGGCCTGGTCAGCGGAAGCAGCACGCCGACCGCGATCACCGTCACCACCAGCGCCATCGCGCCCAGCGCATACGCCGCGCCCGATTTCCAGTGGTCACGACCCAGGCCGAGCTCGGCCCAGCCCAGGCCGTTGAACCGCAACAACACCACCAGCCCGACCGCCGCCGCCGGGACCGTCGCGACGCTCGCCCACGGCGTGGTGAAGTGTGCGATCAGGTTCGTCAGTATCAGCACCACGACGACCAGCGCGACGTCGACGTAGATGCGGAACTGGTGCAGCGCCGAAAGCTGCGACACCACAGGATGGGTGTCGGCGGCAACGGTCGCGTCAAGCACTCGGCAAGTTTACCCGCGGGCCTCTGCGGTCCCGGTCAACCGTTTTTCGACGCAACCCGGCGGCGCGCATAGTCCTTCAGCTCTGCGGAAAGCGCGTCCGCCACCAACAGCTGAGGAAGCAGTGCTGGTTCAGAAAATCGGGCCCGAAAGACCAACCCGATGGTCACGTCGTGATCGGGGCGGTAATCGATCGCGATCGCGTCGCCCGCGCGCACCCTTCCAGGCGAGATCACCCGAAAATAAGCGCCAGGTTTCCCCGCCTGAATGAAGGTCTTCATCCAGTGGGCCAAATTCATGAACGCTTGAAACGTCCGGCACGGCGTGCGGGGCGCGGAGACTTCCAGTACCAAGCCGTCGGTGCCGACGCGCCAGCGTTCGCCGATCCGCAGCGCAGTCACATCGACGCCCGAAGTGGTCAGGTTCTCGCCGAAGTTTCCGTTGATGAGTGTGCGTTGGAGTTGGATCTCCCAGGCGTCGAGGTCTTCTCGCGCGTACACATAGACGGCCTGGTCGTCACCGCCGTGGAACTTCGAGTTGCCGATGGTGTCGCCGACCAGTCCGCTGCCGAGACCACCATGCATTGGCCCCGGTGCCCGCACCATGACCGGCTCGGTGACCGGAACTTTGTCGATGCCGGTCACATTCGACATCGCGTGCGGATCGGGATTGGTTCGCGCACGAGCCACGTTGACCGACAAAACCGTCGTCACCTTCGCCAGCGTAGCGCCAGCTGAACGCTAGCCTCCCCAGGTCCAGCCGCTGATCCGCGGGTCGTCCTCGCCGTGCTCGCGGGTGTAGCGGCGCGCGGCCAGCCGCGCATCGGCCATCCGCTGACGCAGCACCGCAGCTCGGCTGGCCAGCCCGTCCACCCGGTCGATGACGTCCATGACCAGGTGGAAGCGGTCCAGGTCGTTGAGCATCACCATGTCGAACGGCGTCGTCGTGGTCCCGCGCTCCTTGAACCCACGCACGTGCATGTGATGGTGGTTGGCGCGACTGTAGGTGAGCCGGTGGATCAGCCACGGATAACCGTGGTAAGCGAAGATGACCGGCTTGTCGGCGGTGAACAAGGCGTCGAATTCCCTGTCCGGCAGCCCATGTGGGTGCTCGGAATCCGGCAGCAAACGCATCAGGTCGACGACGTTGACCACCCGCACGGCCAGGTCGGGCAGCTCGTGACGCAGCATGTCGGCAGCGGCCAACGTCTCTTGTGTCGGAATGTCGCCGGCGCAGGCCAGCACGACGTCGGGTTCGCCCGTCGCGGTGCTGGCCCACGGCCATATGCCCAGGCCGCGAGCGCAATGGTCGATAGCCGACTCCATGTCGAGGTAAGCCAGCTCCGGCTGCTTCCCGGCGACGATGACGTTGACGTAGTCCCGACTGCGCAGGCAGTGGTCGGCCACCGACAGCAGCGTGTTGCCGTCCGGCGGCAGGTAGACCCGCACGACCTCGGCGCGTTTGTTGGCGACCAGGTCGATGAAGCCGGGATCTTGATGCGATGCGCCGTTGTGGTCCTGACGCCACACATGGGAGCTCAGCAGATAATTCAGCGACGCGATCGGCTGCCGCCAAGGCAGTTCGCGGCTGGTGGACAACCATTTCGCATGCTGGTTGAGCATCGAGTCGACGATGTGCACGAACGCCTCGTAGCAGTTGAACAGCCCATGCCGTCCGGTCAGCAGATACCCCTCCAACCAGCCTTGGCAGAGGTGCTCGGAGAGCACCTCCATCACCCGGCCGGTCGGTGACAGGTGGTCGTCATCGGGCATGGTCTGCGAAAGCCACACCTTGCCGGTCGACTCGTAGACGGCGTCCAAGCGGTTGGAGGCGGTCTCGTCGGGGCCCATCAACCGGAATCGGTCGCGGTTGCGCGCGATCACGTCGCGCAGGAACGTGCCCAGCACCCGGGTTGCCTCGTGGGTCTCGGTCGCCGGCTGCGAGACCGTCACGGCGTAGTCGCGAAAGTCGGGCAAGTCCAGATCATGCAGCAGCAGGCCGCCGTTGGCATGCGGGTTGGCGCTCATCCGGCGATCGCCGCCGGGCGCCAGCGCCCGCAGCTCCGCGCGCAGGCTGCCGTCGTCGTCGAACAACTCCTCGGGCCGATAACTGCGCAGCCACTCTTGCAGCTGTGCGCGGTGGGCGGGGTTATTCCGCGTCTCGGCGAGCGGGACCTGATGTGCGCGCCAGGTGCCCTCCACCTGCTTGCCGTCCACCACTTTGGGCCCGGTCCAACCCTTGGGTGTGCGCAGCACGATCATCGGCCACACCGGCCGATCGGTCTTCCCGCCGCTGCGGGCATCCCGCTGAATCGCGGCGATGCCATCGAAGGCGTCGTCGAGGGCCGCGGCGAGCTGCTGGTGCACGTCGGCGGGGTCGTCTCCGGCGACGGTGATGGGCCGATAGCCGTAACCACGCAGCAGCGACTCCAGCTCTTCGGACGGCATGCGGGCCAGCACCGTCGGGTTGGCGATCTTGTAGCCGTTGAGATGCAGGATGGGCAGCACCGCGCCGTCGACGACCGGGTTGAGGAACTTGTTGGAGTGCCAGCTGGTGGCCAGCGGCCCGGTTTCGGCCTCGCCGTCGCCAACGACACAGGCGACAACCAGGTCGGGATTGTCGAACGCCGCGCCATAGGCATGCACCAGGGCGTACCCGAGCTCGCCACCCTCGTGGATGGAGCCCGGCGTCTGGGCGGCCACGTGGCTGGGGATGCCACCCGGAAAGGAGAACTGCCGGAACAGTTTTCGCAGTCCCTCGGCGTCTTCTTCGATGCCGGTGTACACCTGGCTGTAGGTGCCCTCCAGGTAGGCGTTGGCGACCAGACCGGGGCCGCCGTGACCGGGTCCGGTGATGAAGATGACGTTCGCATCGCGGTCGCGGATGATCCGGTTCAGGTGTGCGTAGACCAGATTCAGCCCCGGGGTGGTGCCCCAGTGGCCCAGCAGCCGCGGTTTGATGTGCTCGGGTGCCAGCGGCTCACGCAGCAGCGGATTGTCCAGCAGATAGATCTGCCCGACCGAGAGGTAGTTGGCCGCGCGCCAGTAGGCGTGAATGCCGGCAAGTTCATCATCGGACAGCTTCGCAAGCGTGACGGTTTGTGAGCTCATCCACCCGATTCTCCGCAAGCTCGGTGAACAACGCACGACGTCGAGGTAGGCGAGTAGGGGATTGGCCGCCCACTACGCTGGCCGACGTGGACGTGGCCGACGGCGGAGAATTGCTGGCCTCGCTGCGGGTGCTAGACCTGTCCGGCGACGACGGCGACGCGGTGACCCGGCTGCTCGCGGACTTGGGCGCCGATGTGCTGAAGGTGGAGCCGCCAGCCGGCAGTCCGGCGCGCACCCTGCCGCCGACCCTGCGCGGCACCGGCGTGCGGTTCGCGCTGCACAACGCCAACAAGCGCAGCACGGTGCTGGACCCCGCCGACTCGGACGACCGAACCCGACTGGTCGAGCTTGCCGGTAGCGCCGACATCGTGGTCGACAGCGGGAATCCCGGTCAGGCCGCGGCGTACGGAACGTCGTGCGCCGACTTGGCCGACCGCTATCGGCAGCTGGTGGCGTTGTCGATCACCGACTTCGGCGAATGCGGGCCGCGGTCGTCGTGGCGGGCGACCGATCCGGTGCTCTATGCCCTATCGGGTTCGCTGTCGCGGTCGGGTCCCACCACCGGAGCACCCGTGTTACCGCCGGACGGTATCGCATCGGCCACCGCCGCTGTCCAGGCCGCATGGGCCGCACTCGTTGCGTACTACAACAGGTTACGTTGTGGCACAGGGGATTACATCGACTTTGCCCGGTTCGACGCTGTCGTGATGACACTCGATCCGGTGTTCGGGGCGCACGGGCAGGCGGCTGCCGGCCTGCGCGGACCTAATCGGTGGCGCGGGCGCCCGAAAAACCAGGACGCCTACCCGATCTGCCCGTGTCAGGACGGCTACGTGCGGCTATGTGTGTTGTCGCCGCGACAATGGCGCGGGCTGCGCCGCTGGCTGGGGGAGCCTGAGCAATTTCAGGACCCCAAGTATGACGTGCTCGCGGCGCGGTTCGCCGCCTGGCCGCAGATCGGCAAGCTGGTCCAGGACCTGTTCGCCAACCAGACCATGAAAGCATTGGTACCCGCCGGGCAAGCGCACGGCGTGCCGATCGCTGCCATGTTGTCGCCGGCGCAAATCTTGGCGTCGGAGCATTTCCAAACGGTGGGTGCCATCGTCGACGCCGAACTCGTCCCCGGGGTACACGCATGCATCCCGACCGGCTATTTCGCCGTCGACGGGAAGCACATTGGTTTCCGCACACCCGCCCCGCCCGCCGGCCACGACGAAGGCCGGTGGCTCGCCGACCCGGCCGCCGCCCCGGCACCGCGAACGGTCAGCCGTCCCTTCGATGGGCTGCGAATCCTCGACCTCGGTGTCATCGTCGCCGGTGGCGAACTCAGCCGCCTCTACGGCGATCTGGGCGCCGAGGTCATCAAAATCGAAAGTGCGGCCTATCCCGACGGATTGCGCCAGGCACGGGTCGGCGAGGCCATGACTGAGTCATTCGCCTGGACGCATCGCAACAACCTGGCCTTCGGCGTCGACCTACGCAGCGCCGAGGGCAAACAGATCTTCAGCCGTCTGGTGGCGCAAGCCGACGCGGTGTTCGCCAACTTCAAACCGGGAACCCTTGCCGCGCTTGATTTTCCGTACGAAACGCTGCATGCCCTGAACCGCCGGGTGGTGCTCGCAGAAAGCAGCGCCTTCGGCGACACCGGGCCCTGGAGCCACCGGATGGGGTACGGACCGCTGGTGCGCGCCACCGCGGGCGTCAGCAAGCTCTGGACAGACCACGACGATCAAGGCGCTCAACCGGATCGGCCTGCCGATGGCTCACGGCACCGCTTCTACGATGCGCTCACGATCTTCCCCGATCATGTGGTCGGGCGGATCACCGCGATCGGTGCATTGGCGGCGCTGATCCACCGCGACCGAGCCGGTACGGGAAGCCGCGTGCACGTCTCCCAAACCGAGGCGGTCGTCAACCAACTCGACGTCCGGTATGTCACCGACTCGATACGGGCGGCAGGCCACGCCGATTTGCGTGACGACACCAGCGTGCACGACGTCTACCCGTGCGCAGGCGATGACGAGTGGTGTGCCATCTCGATCCGCAATGATGCCGATTGGCGCTCGGCGACAGCGGTTTTCGGGCTGTCCGAGCTGGCTGATGACGAGCGGTTCGCGACCGGCGAGGCGAGAGTCGCTCACCGACACGAGTTGCAGGCGCAGGTGTCGGCGTGGACTCGTACCCGAACACCGTTGCAGGTCACCGAGGCGTTGCAGTCGGCAGGCGTTCCCGCAGGACCGATGAACCGCCCACCCGATATCCTCGAAGACCCGCAGTTGCGCGCGCGAAAACTGTTCAGCGACATGGTGCATCCGCTATTCGATCATCCGATGCCGGCCGAAACCGGCCCGGCGCCGTTTCGCCACATCCCGCCGGCGCCCGGGCGCCCGGCGCCGCTGGCCGGCCAGGACACTCGCGAGATCTGCCGCAAGATTCTCGGGATGAGCAGCGCGGAAACCGAGCAGTTGATCAACGACGGCGTGCTGTTTGCCACGACGGACACCGCTTAGCATTTCCCCTCGGCACACATCGCGGAAGGTCTCACGAATGCCCGTCAACCCCAGAACACCGGTGCTGGTCGGCTATGGCCAGCTCAATCACCGTGACGACCCGGCCGCTGAGGTAAACGCGAAAGAACCCGTGGACCTGATGGCCGAGGCCGCGCGCCAAGCCGCCGATCCCCGGGTGCTCGAGGCCGTCGACTCCATCAGTGTCGTCAACCTGTTGTCGGCACGCTACCGCGACCCCGGGCTGCTGCTCGGCCAACGCATCGGCGCCGACCGCCCGGCCACCCGCTACAGCGGGGTTGGCGGCAACGTGCCGCAGTCGCTGGTCAACCGGGCCTGCCTGGACATCCAGCACGGACGCGCCGACGTGGTGTTGGTGGCCGGCGCGGAAATGTGGCGCACCCGAATGCAGTTGCGCGCCAGGGGCAAACGACTTACGTGGACCGATCAGGATGAGTCGGTGCCTGCTACCCGGGGCAATGACGAAAACGTACCGATGGCCGGGCCGGCCGAAGACCGAATCGGACTGGACCGGCCCGCCTACATCTACCCGATGTTCGAGCAGGCGCTGCGAATCAGCATGGGGGAGTCGATCGGCGACCACCGCAGACGCGTCGGCGAGCTATGGGCCCGGTTCAACGCCGTGGCGGTGCACAATCCGCATGCCTGGATCCGCAAACCCGTTACAGCCGAAGAGATTTGCCAGGACGGCCCGACGAACCGGATGATCAGCTGGCCGTACACCAAGTTGATGAACTCCAACAACATGGTCGACCAGTCCGCTGCCCTGATCCTGACGTCGACCGAAACCGCGACCCGACTGCGTATCCCCACCGAACGCTGGGTCTACCCATACGCGGGCACCGACGCGCACGACACCTACGCGATCAGTGAGCGCGCCGAACTGCACCGGTCGCCGGCCATCCGGATCGCCGGTGCGCGCGCGCTGGCGCTGGCCGGTCTGGGCATCGACGACCTGGACTACGTCGATCTGTACTCCTGCTTCCCGTCCGCTGTGCAGGTCGCGGCGGCCGAACTCGGGCTGCCGGTTGACGATCCGGATCGGCCGCTGACCGTGACCGGGGGGCTGACGTTCGCCGGCGGTCCCTGGAGCAACTACGTGTCACACTCGATCGCAACGATGGCCGAACTACTCACAGCCAACCCGGGGCGGCGCGGCCTGATCACCGCCAACGGCGGTTTCCTGACCAAGCACAGCTTCGGCGTCTACGGCACCGAACCGCCATCGACCGAGTTCCGTTGGGAGGATACGCAATCCGTGGTCGACCGAGAGCCCACCCGGGATGCGGCGGTGGAATGGGAGGGTGTTGGTACCGTCGAGTCCTGGACGACGCCGTTCGACCGGGACGGTCAGCCGGAGAAGGCGTTTCTTGCGGTGCGCACGCCCGACGACCGACGCACTCTGGCGTTGATGCCCGACGCGGCGGCGGCCGCGGCGACGGTTTGTGATGACGGGGATGACTTGGCCGGCGCCAAGGTTGCGATCCACCCTGACGGCACCGCAACGTTGAAGTAACCCTTTCGGGTTAGCTGAAAGTTGCCTGTGAGACGCTTCGCGCGCTTATTGTCGTTTTGGTAGCAAGACGCCGTTGGAGGTGGTCGGGCGTGCGGATCCTGCTCACCGGGGTCACCGGAGTGCTGGGGCGCGCCGTCGCCCGGCAGCTCCTGGCGGCCGGATACGGGGTCAGCGGCATCGCATATCGCCCGCATGAAAACCTGGATCCCGACGTCGACCTGGTTTGCGGGCCGCTCGGCGGCCCGATTCTGCAGGAGCTGGCCGACGACTCCGATGTCGTCCTTCATCTCGCCCCGATCGAGGCCGCCGCGCCCGGCAGCGCCGGGATTAACGGACTGGTGCAGGTCGCTCATGCGGCGGCCCGCGCGGGTGCTCGGCTGATTTACGTGTCGCAGTCGGCGGGGCAGCCCAAGCTGTACCGGCAGGCCGAGATGCTGGTGTCGACCGGCTGGGCGCCGAGCTTGATCGTCCGGGCGGCGCCCCCGGTGGGGCGCCAGCTTGACTGGATGATCTGCCGCACCGTCGGCAGTCTGCTGCATAGCAAGGATCTGACCACGCCGGTGCGGCTACTGCATTTCGATGACTTGCTTCGATTCCTGGTGCTCGCGGTGGCAACCAACCGCACTGGGCTGGTCGACCTCGCGCCTGGAGACACCACCAATCTGGTCAGCGCGCGCGGGTTGCTACGCTCGGTCGAGCAGCGCCCACGGCTCAGCCGCCTCCCGGCCTGGCCCCAGCTGTCACCCGAGCTGGATGTCTCAGCGGTGCAGGAGGATTGGCAATTCGAGTTCGGCTGGCCCACCAGCGATGCGGTCGCCGACACGGCGCGCGGATTGGCCGGCCGCCGACTCGACGTCAGGGGCGCGGTGGACCTGCCAGGTCATCTGCCGGTGCCGCTGGAGGTCGCGCCGCGGAACGAGCCGCTTGACGGCACCGAATTGCGGCCCGCCGCGCCGGACGGCATTGAAGGCGAATTCGACGACCGGATCGACCCCCGATTCCCGGTATTCAGCGCGGCGCCCTTGGCCGAGAAGCTGCCCGGCCCGTTGACGCCGATGACGCTTGACGTCCAACTCGCGGGTTTGCGCGCCGCCAACCGAGCGATGAGCCAGGTGATATCTCTGGGTGACGTGGTTGCCGACGAATGGGGGAGCCGGGCTATCGCGGTCTTCGGTCACCGCCCATACGTTGGCGTTTCGGCCAGCGTGATAGCCGCAGGCCAGTTGCCCGGCTGGGATGCGCGCGAAGTCGTGCAGCAGTCGCTGGGCGACGCACCCGCCGATGGGTTGTTCCCGCAGGGGCGCCCGCCGGTGACCGGCGGGCTGCTCGGTTCGGCCGCAAAAGCTGTTGCCGTCAAGCGGGCGTTGGCCTTGTTGCGGCATTTGCGGGCCGACACCCGCACCTACGTCGGGGCCGCGACGGCCGAGCACCTCGATGCCGCGCAATTGAATTCGCTGTCGGACGCGGAACTGCAGGTGCGGACTCGGTTACTGCGGGACCGGATCCACCAGGGCTGGGGTCTCACCGGACTGTGGCTGATCGACACCGGTGTCACCGCAGCGACGGTCGAGCGCACCGGCCCGCGCACCACCGTCTCGGGGGTGGCCGCGCTGGTGGATAGCGATGTCGTCGAGGCCAAGACTTCCTCGCTGGCGGCGCTGATCCGAAACGATCCGAAGTTGTGTGCGCTGGCTCTCGACGCAGACCTGGACGGCATCAGCGACGTGTCGCGCACTACCGCCGCCGCCTTCACCGCTGCGGTCGCCCGGATCGCCCACCGCGGTCCGGGTGAAATCGAATTAGCCAACTTGGTGTTCGGTGATGATCCGGCGATGCTGCTGGTTGCTGCCGGACGGGCAGCGTCCGCGGTGCCCCGGCCGATGCCGCCCGACGGTTCGGCAGCGAAGCTGGCCGAGCGAATGGCGGCCAGCACTCGAGCTTCTCGGGAGCTGGCCTACGACGCCACCATGCGGTTCACCCATGAGCTGCGAATGACTTTGCGAGAGCTGGGATCCCGGTTCGCCGCCGCGGAAGTTATCGACGTTGCCGGCGAGGTCTTCTACCTCACCTGCGACGAAGCGGTCAGCATGCCCGCCGATGCCCGGCTGCGGATCAAACGCCGGCGCACCGAGCGGGAGCGGTTGCAGAGTCAGCGCCTACCCGACGTCATCGGGGTCAGCTGACCAGTTCACCCAGTGGCGCCTTCGGGTCGGCCAGCTTGTCGGGATCGACCGCGCTCTTCGACCGGATCAGGCTCTTGACGTCGTCGAGCACATCCCAGATGTTGACGTTCATTCCCGCCAGCACCCGATTGCCGGCATCGAGCCAGAAGGCGACGAACTCGCGACCGTCGACGTCGCCGCGGAACACCACTCGGTCGTATGTGGGCGCGTGCCCGGCATACTCCATCCCGAGGTCGTACTGGTCGGTGAAAAAGTACGGCAGCTCGGTGTATTCGACTTGCTGACCCAGCATGCCGGCCGCCGCCACTGCGGGCTGCTTGAGCGCGTTGGCCCAGTGTTCGGTCCGGATCCGGCCGTCGAACAACGGATGCTCGGCGGCAGCGATATCGCCTACCGCGTAGACATCGGGGTCACTCGTGCGCAGCGATACGTCGACCAGCACCCCGCCGTCGTCCATCGACAGCCCGGCCCGGTCGGCGAGTTCGACATTGGGCTGCGCACCGACGGCGACCAGCACGGCGTCGGCGGCGACCTTCGATCCGTCACCCAGCCGCAGACCGGTGGCCTTGCCGTCGGCGGTCGTAATCTCCTCGACCTGGGACTGCAGACGCAGGTCTACGCCGTGCTCGCGGTGCAACGCGGCGAATACGGTGCCGACCTCTTCTCCGAGCGCACCGATCAACGGCAGCTTGGCTGTCTCCACGACGGTGACGTTGACGTTGCGCTGACGCGCGCTAGCGGCGACTTCCAGCCCGATCCAGCCGGCACCGACCACCGCCAGCGAAGATCCTTCCACCAGAGCAGAATTCAGCGCCGACGCGTCGTCGAATGTCCGCAGATAATGAACTCCGGCAGCATCGGATCCCGCAATCGGCAGCCGCCGTGAGCGCGACCCGGTGGCCAGCAGCAGCTTGTCGTACCTGATGGTGGTTTTGTCGGGAAGCTCGACGGTGTGTGCCGCCCGATCCACCGACGCCGCCCGAGTGCTCAGGCGGAGGTCGATCTCGTTCTCGCGATACCACGCTGAGTCATGCACGGTGAAATCACTGAGCGATTTCTTGCCCGCAAGAAATTCTTTCGACAGCGGAGGCCGCTCGTAGGGGAGCTGCTCCTCCTCGGCACACAAAGTGACGTTCCCGTCGAAGCCTTTCTCGCGCAATGCTTCCGCGGCCTTGGCACCGCCAAGTCCGCCACCGATGATGACGAATGTGGACGCGTTGGCCATGATCGCTGCTCCCTTCTGCTCAGCTGTGCTCAATCTGGTGGCGCAGATCGTCATCGAGCGATGCCCGCACCAACGCGGCGGCCAGACGGGCATTGGCGCGCGGGGCGAGCTTACCTAGCTCTGTCGGGTCGGCGGGCAACCCCAGCGCCTTGGCGGCGCGGACGGCGCGTTTGTCGAAGTACGGTCGCACCCAGGTCCAAACGTCTTGGACTTCGCGCAGGTAGATGTCGGCACCGGTGTCACCGATTCCCTTGAATGTCTTCAGCATTCGCTTCGCGGCGCCGATGTCGTGGGCACTGCGGCGAGCGATTTCGCGGAGGTCGCCGGAGTACTCCTCCACGACCCGCTGAGCGATCTCGGTGAGCCGGGTAGCCGAACTTTCGTCGTAACGCACATAGTGCGCCCGACCGAAAGCGTCAATCATTGTGCGTCGATCGGAATCCAGGACCGCCTTCGGCGTCCGCAGGCCGTCGCTGAACAATTCGTGTCCGGCACGCATGGCGATCGCCGCGTCGATCGGCTTGCTGGCCAGCATGCACAACACCAGCAACTGAAACAGCGGCATGGGCTTGTCACTGATCCGGACTCCCGCCTCGGCCGCATAGGTGGTGCCCGCGACTTTCAGCAATCGCTGCACCACTTGGTTACGCTCGCCCATAACGCTCCGCGTACCCGTAGTTGGAGTTCGCAAACGTGGAGCTCATTTGCGCGGAAGACTTCGCGCATAGTCGGCGCCGCGGGTCACCCAGCCGGTCAATTGCCGTTTGGTTTTCACCCCGTCGGGCTCGACGCGGACCCACCCGCGGACTTCCCGCCCGGCCATTACCATCGGGGTGACATGGGCTCGTCCCAACAGCATTTCCGTGTCGCTTGGCGGCACCCGGACCATCAGACCGCCCTGCCTGCTCACAGCCACGGACATGTTGCCGTTGATCAGGAACGCCAGGCCGCCGAACAGTCGCTTCTCGTCAACGCCGCGCAGCGGGTCCAGCAGTTCGCGAATGCGGTCGGCGAGGTCGGTGTCGTAGGCCATGCGTGGTCCGGCTCAGTCCAGATCCACCCGGATGGTCAAGAGATCGGTGCCCATCAGTCGCACCAGGGCGCTGTTGAACCCGGGCAGGCTGCGCAGCCGCTCTTTGGCGTCGTCCTCAGGCAGCAGGTGGGCGGTTCCGCTGCGCCACCGTCCGTGAATGCGCACCCGTACGGCGGGATTGGCCTTGATGTTGTGCACGTAGTGGGAATGCTCGCCGTGCTCCGAGACCATCCAGAATTGGTTGCCGATCACACGGCCCCCGATCGCGGTACGCCGCGGCTGGCCCGATTTTCGGCCGATGGTCTCCAGCATGGTCAGCGGTGAACGCCGGCCAACCGGATTGACCACCAGACGTTGGGTCGTGTGGACCACTTGCCGTTTCAGATCGCCAATACCGCTCATATCCTCGATTCTGCAGCATGCGCGCCATTACCGGGCAAACCTGGAGATCAGTTTGGCCGCGGGGCGTAATCGACGATGAGTTGAGTGGGGCCGGAGATCCCGGCGATCGGCTTCCAGGGAGCATCGCCGAAGCGATGTGGTCGGCTCAGCATCCGCGTCATCACCGTGAGCGCTTCGGCGAGCTCAACCCGTGCCAGGTGAGCGCCTAGGCAAAAATGTTGACCGCCGCCGAAGGTCAGCATCGCTGGCGGAGCATCGCGGGCGATATTCAGACGTCCGGGCGTTTCATACACGGCTGGGTCGCGATTGGCCGCCGCGGTGTTAGCGAAAAGCAGGGTGCCAGCTGGGATTATGACGCCGCCGAGTGAAACGTCTTCGATCGGGATGCGTAGCGTTTTCATGATGATCGGCGAGTAGCGCATCACCTCCTCGACCGCGCGCGGCGCCAGCTCAGGGTGCGCGGCCAGCAGGTCCCATTGGTCGGGATGGTCGCAAAATGCCTGCACCGCGGCGGCCAACTGATTGCGGGTGGTATCGGTGCCGCCGTTGAGCAGGATGAGAGCCAAACTGATGAGTTCCTCGTGCGTAAGGCGGTCGCCTTCGTCCTCGGCCCGGATGAGATCGGAGATCACGTCATCGGACAGATCGCGACGGCGCCAGGCGATTAAGTCGTCGAGGTATTCGTCGAACTCATCCCAGGCCGCCACGATCGCAGCTGTGTGCTGCGCGACGTCAACGCCGAACGCGTGGCCGATGTGGTCGGCCCAGCCGGAAAATAGCTGCCAGTCTGTGCGCGGCGCGCCAAGCAACGCACAGATGATGGGCACCGGGTAGGGGCGGGCGATATCGGCGACGATGTCGCAGCGACCCGCTTCGCGTCGCGTGGCGACCAATTCGGTGATGACGTTGGCACATGTTTGTCGCAGCCGCTCGGCCGCGCGGGGAGTGAAGGCACGCGAGACGAGCCGGCGCAGACGGTGATGTGCTGCACCATCCAGACTGATGATCAGTCGACACACCCGGTCCCACACCGGTCCCGACGTAATCCCCTGGACAGCCAGCGCGAGACCACGCGGCATGGTGAAGCGGGAGTCGCGCAGCACTGTCCGCACCAGGTCGTACGTGAGGACTTCGGGGCCGAAGGGCCCCAGCGCGAATGGGCCCTGCTCACGGGCCTGTCGAATCACCTCGTGAACCTCATCAATGGTGTCGGCGTCGTCATAGGCGATGGCGGGAAGGGCCAAATCGTTGATGGTTGGCAAAGCGTGTGCGGTCATCGGAATGCTCCTCGCAGTGGGGTCGGAATCGAATATCCGGGCACAACCGCGGCTGGGTCATCGGCCGAATTGCCTATTCGTTCCCCGAGCTCGCCGAGTAGGCGGCGTCAGCAATTTGGCTGATGAATTGCCATCGCATCGCGGTGGATCGTGGCTAGCATGAGCGAAATCGACGAAAGCGACCTGAGCGTGGCCGAGGTGTTGCCGACGGGGACAGTGACGCTGCTGCTGGCTGACGTTGAAGGTTCGACGCGGTTGTGGCAAACCGCTCCGGCCGAGATGGCGGCCGCGATCGCCAGACTGCACGGCTTGCTGAGTCAGATTGTCCCCGGGCACCGCGGTGTGCGACCTGTCGAGCAGGGCGAGGGCGACAGCTTTGTCCTGGCGTTCCCTCGCGCTAGCGACGCGGTCGCGTGCGCTTTGGATTTACAGCGGGCGCCGCTGGTGCCGATAAGGGTGCGCATCGGGGTGCACACCGGTGATGTGCAGCTGCGCGACGAGGGCAATTACATCGGAACCACGATAAACAAGGCGGCGCGGCTGCGCGATCTCGCTCACGGCGGACAGACCGTGCTGTCGGGTGCGGCCGCCGAACTGGTGGCCGATAGCCTGCCGCCTGGCGCATGGATCACCGAACTGGGCACGCACCGGTTGCGGGACCTGCCGCGCCCCGAGCGGGTAGTGCAGCTGTGTCATTCGGACGTCGACGTCGAATTCCCGCCGTTGCGGGTGGTCGAGGACGCTGCCAACGGCCGCCTTCCGGTTCACTTGACCAACTTCATCGGGCGGCGCGATGAACTCGCTGAGCTGCGAAACATCTTGGTGGACAACCGTCTGCTGACGCTGACCGGAACGGGCGGCATCGGCAAGACCCGGCTGGCGCTGCAGCTGGCAACGACGACGGCCGCCGAATTCGCTTGCGGCGCCAGGTGCGTCGACCTGGCGCCGATACCGCACCCGGACGTGATCGCGGTGACTATCGCACTGGCACTGGGTCTGCCGGACCAGCCCGGGCGCTCCACGCTCGACAATGTCGCGCGCTTCATCGGCGAGCGCGCCATGTTGCTGTTAGTCGACAATTGCGAGCATCTGCTCGACGGAACCGCCGCGATCTTTACCGAATTGCTCGCCCGCTGCCCACATCTCACGGTGCTGGCGACCAGTCGCGAACCGATTGGCGTCGTCGGAGAAGTGAGTTGGCGAGTGCCGTCACTGTCTCTCCACGACGATGCGGTCGCGTTGTTCACCGACCGCGCGCGACGTGCTCGCCCCGAATTCCGGGTCACCGAAGACAACATTGGCGTGGTGCGCGACCTGTGCCGACGCCTCGATGGTCTTCCCCTGGCCATCGAACTAGCGGCGGCGCGGGTGCGCGCGCTGTCGTTGCCGGAGATCGTCGAGGGCCTCAACGATCGCTTCCGGTTGCTGACCGGCGGTTCACGCACGGCGGTACGCCGCCAACAGACGTTGCATGCCTCAGTTGATTGGTCGCACGCCTTGCTGACCGACGAGGAAAGAACGCTGTTTCACCGCACCTCGGTGTTCGCGGCTGGATTCGACTTGGACGCAGCATGTTTCGTGTGCGCGGGCGAAAACGCCGAGCGCTTCCACGTCCTCGATGAGCTGAGTTTGTTGGTCGACAAGTCGCTGGTGGTCGCCGAGGAAAAGAGGCAGGGAACGCGGTACCGGTTGCTCGAGACCATCCGCCAATATGCACAGGAGAAACTTGGCGCGTCCGGCGACGGCGACGCAGTACGTGCCCGCCATCGCGACTATTACCTAGCGATGGCCACCGCGCTTGATGAACCGCAACGCACTGGCTATGACCGACGCCTTGACCAAGCCGAGCTCGAGATGGACAACCTGCGCGCGGCGTTGGGCTGGTGTCTCGAAACCCATGATCGCGGACAAGCGTTGACGCTGGCGTCCGCCCTGGTTCCGCTGTGGCGGTCGCGCCTGCGTATCCGAGAGGGCCAGGCTTGGTTTGACACCGTTTTCGCAGATATCTCTCCCGGCGATGAAGCGGTGATTGATCGCGCGGTATGGGCGCGAGCGCTGGCCGACGGGGCAGCGCTGGGCACGTGGCTGGGGGTCTCGGGCAGCATGCAACGTGCCGAGCAGGCGCTGGCGATCGCCCGCGAGGTCGATGACGCCGCCCTGTTGGCGCGGGCGCTAACGTCCTACGGGCTGATCGCCGGCTACAGCTCGGCTAGCGGGCCGGAAGCGCAGGCCTGCTTCGAGGAAGCCGCTCGCGTTGCCCGGGAACTCGGCGACTTCTGGCGGCTCAGCCAAATCCATGCGTGGCAGGCCTACGCCGCGATCAGCGCTGGCGACGCACGCGCGGTGCGCGCCGCGGCCGAGCAGGGACGCGATATCGCCGACGCGATCGGCAATGCGTTCGACTCGCGGGAGTGTCGGTTGGGACTCGGGTGGGCGCAGCTGATGGCCGCTGACGTCTCGGGCGCGATAGCGCAGTTCCGTGAGGTACTCGCCGAGTCGGAGGCCGCGCGCGCCCTGTTTATGGAGCCCGCCTGTTTGCACGGTCTCGGCTCGGCACTTGCCTGGGCCGGTCAGATCGACGAGGCGCGCGTGGCTGCGCACGCCGCGATCGCCGCCGAGACTGATGTCGGTGGGTCCATGCAGGGAATCGGCCACTCTGCGCTGGCAATGGTCGAACTGGCGGCAGGGGAGCCCGAGGCGAGTCTTGTTGCGGGCGAGACAGCTTGGCGACAGATGAGTCCCCAGGAAATCCTGGCGGCCGGGCAGCGAGTCCGCTGCGCGGAGGCTGCGCTAGCCATTGGTGATCTCGGCGTGGCGCGTTCCTGGACCGACGAGGCGATGCCGTTGACTCAAGGCTGGCACCTGGCGTACGCGCTGGTGGTGCGGGCCCGCGTGTCTCTGCTGGAGGGCCGCCCCGTGGCGGCGGATCGCGACGCGCGGCAATCGCTTTCGTGCATCGCCGATTGCGGGACATATTTGCAAGCGCCCGATGCCCTGGAGAGTTTGGCCGCTGCCGTCAGCGATCAAGGAGCCCATGGCGACGCTGCGCGGTTGCTGGCGGCGGCCGCAGCGATCCGGGACCGTGCTGGGTTGGTGCGCTTCGCGGTTCACCAAGCCAGCTATCGCGGGTTGCTCGCAAGACTTCGAAACGAGTTAGCGCCCAACGAGTTCGACGCTGCGTGGGCCGAGGGCGATGCACTGACGGTTGATGAGGCTATCGCCTTTGCCACGCGGAGCCGCGGCCAACGGCACCGAGCTGACACGGGCTGGCCGTCGCTGACGCCGGCCGAGCTCGACGTCGTGCGGCTGGTGTGTGAAGGCTTGGGCAACAAGGACGTCGCCGCGCGGCTATTCGTATCCCCGCGCACGGTTCAAGCCCATCTCTCGCACATCTTCACGAAACTGGGCCTGTCCTCCCGAGTGCAGCTGGTGCAGGAAGCGGCACGGCACAGCTGACGAAATCCGTTCGCGGCGAGCAAGATGCTACGCGGGACGCGGGGCGGGGACGCCGACGGCACGCGAGACCCACTCGCGGGGAACGGCGGACTCCAGCGACCGACCGGAAATCGTGGATAGGACCGGTTCGGGGATCGCGGCTTCGTAATGCAGTGACACGTGGCCGGAGAACGCGGGGTCGACTTGGCTGATGTCGACGTCGAGCGCAAGACCGTCCTCGGGAAATTCTGCTTTCACCGGGCCTGCCTCGGGGGCATCCCAGCGCCAGGGCGCCAACATAGCCGCGGATGTTTCCTTGGCGATGAAGCCCGGCACCGGGCCGCTGAATCAGAAAGTGACGGGAACGAACTCGGCAAGATAGATTATTCCCTCTGATTCGACTTCAGCCCGCATGTCGGCGGGCAACTTGCGAATGCGGAGCATTCTGCGAAAGATCACGGCCATCGATGCAGAGTAATGGGCTTGGCAGGGCTGGGAAGCGGTCTTGCTGAGGGACCCGGCGACCGGTATGTGGCCGGCGCCGGGCGACCCCAGCTCTGCCGTATCAGGCAGCGACCGTAGCGGTCTCAGCCGCCGGTTCCAGTGCCTGGGCGACGATTTCGGCGACGTCGGTCATCGGCTTGACGTCCAACGCCTCGAGCACCTCGGCGGGCACATCGTCCAGATCCGGCTCGTTGCGCTGCGGGATGAACACCGTCGACAGGCCGGCCCGTTGGGCGGCAAGCAGCTTCTGCTTGACGCCGCCGATCGGCAGCACCCGGCCGTTCAACGTCACCTCGCCGGTCATCCCGACGTCAGCGCGAACCTGGCGCCCGGTGGCCATCGACACCAGCGCGGTCACCATCGTGACCTCGTCATCGCTCAGCGCGGCCCGTTCCCGCTGCCGGGGCAGCAAGTAGTCGCGGGCGATGGCGACCTTGTCATCTTCGGTGTAACCGTCGATCTGCACCAGTTCCATGCGGTCCAACAGCGCCGACGGGATGTTCTCGATCACGTTGGCGGTGGCCAGGAACACCACGTCCGACAGGTCCAGGTCCAGATCCAGGTAGTGGTCGCG
>NZ_DATFZD010000160.1:0-35792 GCF_035314665.1 Mycobacterium sp.
GCCGACGGCTGGTTCGGCGAGGCGCACGACGACACCGCGTCGATCACCATGGACGGCTGGGAGATTCAGCGACGGTGCCCGCATCTGAAGGCAGACCTGTCCAAGTTCGGGGCGGTCGAGGGCAGCACGCTGACCTGCAACCTGCACGGGTGGCAGTGGAACTTGGAGAACGGCCGCTGCCTCACCACGCGGGGCCACGAGCTTCGGAGCTCCCGGCTGTGAGCGCGGCTGGCTACGGCGCCTACGGCTCCTACGACGACGGCCTGGTCCAGCTGGACCGGGAGGCAATCACGTTGCGCCGCTATCACTTTCCGTCTGGCACATCGAAGATCGTCGCGCTGGGCCGAATCCGCGGGTACAAAGCGCAGCCGCTGGGGCTGTTCATGCACCGCTTCCGCATCTGGGGCAGCTCGGATCTGCGCCGCTGGCTGCCGTTGGACGTGCGGCGGCCGCTGCGGTCAACGCTGATCACTCTGGACGTGCCGGGGACCCGACCGAGTCCCGCCTTCACCCCGGCGGATCCGGACGAGTTCACCGCGCTGCTGGACCGGCTACTCGACGAGCTGGATTAGCCAGAGGCGGTCAGCGGCCGGCGTCGGCCAGCGCCGCCTGGGCCGCGTTATACCCGGGGATGAACGTGATCCCCGGCCCGCCGTGGCATCCGGTGCTGGCCAGATAAAGCCCGTGGAGCGGAATCGGTTGGCCGATATAGCCTTTCGGCCCGGGCCGGTTCGGTCCGACCTGCTGCGCGTGGAATAGGCCGTGGCAGTAGTCACCGCCGGGCGCGCCGAACATCACGCCCATGTGCTTGGGCGTGAAAGTGGTGTGCCGGCCGATGCTGCGCTCGAAGTTGGGCGCCAACCGGGTGATCTTGTCGATCACCCGCTGACCCATCTCGACCTTGGCCGCGCCGTAGTCGACTTCGCCCTCGATCGGGAACCACAGCGCGAACGCCGACGCGGCGTGCTTGCCCTCGGGCGCCAGGCCGGGATCGTTCTGCGAGGGAATCTGGAAGACGACCGTCGGGTCGGCGGGGACGATCCCGCGCCGGCAGTCCTCCCACTGCTGCTGGACCTCCTCCGGCGTGCTGAAGATGCCGATCGATGCCTGCATGCTCGGGTCGTTGAGGGCCTCGTAGGGCGCGGCGAACTCGGGGGCCTCGTCCAACGCGAAATGCATTTGGATATAACTGCCGCGGTGGTCGATGCGTGCATAGCGTTCGCGGATGTCGGCCGGCAGCACCGCGGCGTCGATCAGCTCGTTGACCGTCACGTCCGGCGCGATCGCGGAGATCACGATCGGGGCGGTCAGGGTCTCCCCCGCCTCGGTGCGCACCCCGCCCACCTTGCCGTCGTTGACGACGATCTCGGTCACCTTCGTGCGCAGCCGAACCTCACCGCCGCCGTCGACCAGCGACTCGGCCAGGTGTGCGGTGAGCGCGCCGATGCCGCCGCGCAGCTTCTTCATCTGCATGGTGTCGCCGTCGGGAACGCCGAGCCCGAAGGCAAGTGCCGCCGCGCTGCCGGGCGTGGCCGGCCCGCGGTAGAGGGTGTTGACCGCCAGGACGGTCATCGAACCGCGCAGCGCACCGTGCTTCTCGCGGTCCGGTAGATAGCGGTCCAACACGTCGGTGACCGAGCCGAACAGCATGTCATCGATCGCCGAGCGTTCGAATTCGTTTGTCGCACAGGCATACATCTCGTCGATCGTCTTCGGCGGCGTGCCGGCCTCGAACCGGCCCAGCGCCCGGGTCGGCGCCTGCGCCCAGCCCATCAGCCCGGCCATTCCGTTGACGGCGTCCGCCCCGTGCACCTCGTTGAGGTGGGTGAACAGCTTGATCGGGTCGCTGTACTGGATCATCGGATCGTCGCCCACGCCGCGCAGCGCCACCGACATCACGTCGAGGTCGATGGTCGGCAGCGTATCCAGGCCGAGTTCGTGGCGGACCACCGGCGCGGTGGGGAACTGCACCGAGCCCGCGATCTCGAACTGGTAGCCGTCGAAAAGCTCTACGGTGGACGCCATCCCACCCGCGTAGAGCTTGGATTCCAGACACAGCGTGCGCAGCCCGGCACGCTGCAGCAGCACGGCGGCGGCCAATCCGTTGTGTCCGGCACCAATGACGATCGCGTCGTAATCGGTCATCTGCTCCCGCCTCTCAAGCCTGCCGCTCTGCTTGCGCAGGCTGGCACGGATGGGAAGTTTTGTCAATTATGACGAAACTGGGTCAGACGACCACGCATCGGTGATGCCGGCACGCAGCGATTCCAGCGCCACATGGCACACCCGCGCCAGCTCGCCCAGCGATCGGTTGTCACTCAGCATCCACACTTCCATCGCACCGAAAACCGCTGCCGCGATACACCGCGCGGTCACCGCCATGAGCAGCCGCTCATCGGGCGTCGGGTCCGCGACACAGCTACGGCGTTGCAGCTGCGCCTGGATGGCGTCGGCGAAGTCGGCCTGGACGTCCTGAATGTGGCGGACGATGCGGCCCGGGTCTAGCTCGTCGCCCCTCAACGTGGCGATTTTCGCCACTGCTTCAACGTCATAGGGAAACGAGAAGATCGCCGATTGGACCGAATCGATAATCGGTTCATCGGCCGGCCGGTCGTCCAGCGCTGCGCGAAACCAGTGCAGTCCGGTGTAGTCGGCAAACAGCAAATCGTGTTTGGACCGGAAGTGGCGATAGAACGTCCGCAGCGACACTCCGGCATCGGCGGCGATCTGCTCGGCCGAGGTCTCCTTGACACCCTGGGCCAGGAATCGCACCAGCGCAGCCTGACGCAGCGCCTCTCGCGTGCGCTCGCTGCGCGCTGTCTGCGCGGGCCGGACCATGGCAGTAAGGTACCTCAGTTTCTTGTTATGTCATTATTGACAAAACTTACCGACAAGGTGAGACTTCGCCCATGATCTGGCTTTACATTCACGCAATCCTCGGGCTTGCCGTTATCGGCTGGATTCTCGCGTCGAACCCGAAGATCTACGCCAAACCGGCCGACGGGCCGTGGCTTTCGCCGCTGGAATGTGTTTACTACGCGGCCGGCATCGCGTCGATCGTGCTGGGCTGGTATTTCAACATCCACTTCGTGCTGGCCGCGGGTGGACAAGGCAGCATCGTGCAAGGGCCGGCCAGCTACCCGCACTTCCTGGCCCAGCAGTTCGCCAATCCGGCTGCCGGATCGGGCGATCAGGACTACATCATCGCGAATGTCATTCTGCTACCGGTGTTTACCATCGTTGACGGCTACCGGCGTGGCATCCGGCGTCCCTGGCTGTTCTTCCTCGCCAGCTTCTTCACCAGCTTTTCCTTCCCGCTGGCCTGGTATTTCGCCACCGTCGAACGGCAGCGGCGGCATGAACACGCCCTCCAGAAGGTGCCCGCCTAGGCGGTGAGATCGTCGCTGCGGTAATCACTTTCGTATGTCGCAAAAGCGTCTCGCGGCGGCGGGATCGGCGAGCGATTGCGGCCGGTCTGGTTTCCGCCGCGCCGTTTGGCGGCATACATCGCGCCGTCGGCCGCCGCGATCAACTCCGCGAGTAAGTCGACACCGTCACCGGCCTGGTGCGCAGGGTGAATGCCGGCGGTTCCGATGCTGGCGGTGACGCCGAACGGCAGTGCGGCGATGACGTCACACAGTTGCTGCGCTCGCAGCTGCACCTCGTCCGGATGCCAGATGTCGGCGATCACGAATTCTTCGCCGCCCGAACGGCAGATGAGTGCGGTGTCGTCGGTGGTGTCGCGCAGCGCACGTGCCACCGAGACCAGCGCATCGTCGCCGGTGCGGTGTCCGTAGTTGTCGTTGAGCTGCTTGAACCGGTCCAAGTCGATCACGGCGATCACAAAGTGGGCAAGCCCGTCGCGACCCTGCTCGAGGCGGTCCTTCGCGCGCCGACGAAAGGCGCGCCGGGTCAGCAGGCCGGTGAGCTCGTCCCGCTCAGCCCGTTCGGCGTCGGAGCTGAGCATGTGCACCACCACCTGGATACCAGAGGGCACAGCCACGTTGAGTAACAGCAGCAGCAAGTAATCAACCAGGCCGGCGACGACGCCAAACGTCGCCGCCATTCGGACGGCAACGACGCCGCTGACCACGCCGGCGACCGCGAAGTTGTAGGCCATCAACGGCGCGCCGTGAAACAGCGCGATATAGCTGGCCGTAGCCACAAACGTCGCACACGTCAGCATGGAGATAAGAGGATTGTGCTGGGCCAGCGCGATCAGGGCGATGCTCGCGGTGGACAGCACGGCGAACCCCGTCGCCGCTGCGCGAGTTGGCCAGCGTAGGGCCCACAACAGCGCGCCAACCGCGGCGCTCACGGCCGCGGTCAGCGTGCAGGCCAGCGGGATAACGCCACGTGGACCGGTGGGGGTCCAGATCGTGCCCACCGCGTCAACCGATAAGCCCGCGGCGATCACCACGATGGCGGCGCGGGCGACGATGGCCATACCGCGGGCCTGTAGGTGAGCACTCAGCCGGTCGTAGTGGTCGGCTTGTCGCCACCACAGTTTGAGCCAGCCCATCGCGCTTACACCCTTCGCCGCGGTTGCCCCATCCACGCATGCAGGACGTTGGTCAGACGATGATAGTTGAGGAATGTGGCGCGATTTTCTCTTTGCTGTCTTCGTCGGCGCAAACGCCGGAGCTAGATCGGCTCGAGCAATTCGGTGCCGACGAACGGCGCCAGCGCGTCCGGGACCCGCACACTGCCGTCGGGCCGTTGGTGGTTTTCCAAGATGGCTACCAGCCAGCGGGTGGTGGCCAGCGTGCCGTTGAGCGTCGCGGCGATCTGCGGCTTGCCATTCTCGTCCCGGTAGCGCGTCGCCAGCCGGCGGGCCTGGAACGTGGTGCAGTTGGACGTCGAGGTCAGCTCGCGGTAGGCGCGCTGCGTCGGCACCCAGGCCTCGCAGTCGAACTTGCGGGCCGCCGACGAGCCGAGATCGCCTGCGGCCACGTCGATTACCCGATAGGGCACTTCGATGCGGGCCAGCATCTCACGCTGCCAGCCCAGCAGCCGCTGATGCTCGGCCTCAGCGTCGTCCGGCGTGCAGTAAACGAATCCTTCGACCTTGTCGAACTGATGCACCCGGATGATTCCGCGGGTGTCCTTGCCGTAACTGCCGGCCTCGCGACGGAAGCACGACGACCAGCCGGCGTAGCGCAACGGCCCACCGGACAGGTCGAGGATCTCGTCGGCGTGGTAGCCGGCCAGCGGCACCTCCGAGGTGCCGACGAGATAGAGGTCGTCGGCCTCCACCCGGTACACCTCGTCGGCGTGCGCACCGAGGAAGCCGGTGCCCGACATCACCTCCGGGCGTACCAGCACTGGTGGAATGACCGGGATGAAACCGTTGTCGGTCGCCAGCCGGATCGCCAGCTGCAGCAGCCCCAGTTGGAGTAACGCGCCCCGACCGGTCAGGAAGTAGAACCGCGATCCGGACACCTTGGCGCCGCGCTCCATGTCGATCAGACCCAGCGCCTCGCCGAGTGCCAGGTGGTCTTTCGGATTGTCGATCGCGGCCGGCTCACCGACGACGTCCAGGACGGCGAAGTCCTCCTCTCCGCCGGCTGGCACACCGTCGATGATCACGTTCGAGATAGCCATGTGGGCGGCGGTAAACGTCGCCTCGGCGTCGGCCTGCTGGGCCTCGGCGGCTTTTACCTCGTCGGCCAGGTCGCGGGCCTGCCGGAGCAACGCCGGACGCTGATCGGGCGACGCCTTGCCCACCTCCCTGCTGACGACCTTCTGGTCGGCGCGCAGCGAATCGGCGGTCGAGATCGCGGTCCGCCGGGCGCTATCGGCTGCCAGCAGCGTGTCCACCAGAGCCGGATCCTCGCCGCGGCTTCGCTGGGATTGGCGCACGGCGTCCGGGTTTTCGCGGAGCAACTTCAGGTCGATCACGGCCTAGAACCCTACGCGTGAGGCGCCCGCCGGCGACAACCACACGACCCTACTTCTGCAACAGCTGTCACGGGACCTGGTGAGCCTGTCAGAATGGAGCCAATGTCGAACTCATCCGAGCAGCACAAGTCCCTGGCCGGGCGGCTGGGACTTCGGCTACCGCGGGTCGAGTGGCTGACTGCTCTGCAGGCATCGGCCACCCGGCGCGCGCTGCTGCTGACCGCGCTGGGCGGTCTGCTCATTGCCGGGCTCGTCACGGCCCTGCCGATCGGGGGCGGTCCCGGTCGGCTGACCGGCTACATCGACCCGGTGCCCAGCACGGGTTCGAAGGGCAATGACGCGTTCAACCACGCCACCAGCGGCAACTGCCTGATGTGGCCGGATCGGATGCCTGAAGCCGCGACCATCGTCGACTGCAAAGACGAGCACCGGTTCGAGGTCGCCGAGTCGATCGACATGCGGACGTTCCCCGGTTCGGAGTACGGCCCCGACGCCCCGCCGCCGTCGGCCACCCGCATCGAGCAGATCAGCCAGGAGCAGTGCGAGTCGGCGGTACGCCGCTATCTGGGCGCTAAATTCGACCCCAACAGCAAGTTCATCATCAGCATGCTGTGGTCCGGCGACAAAGCGTGGCGGCAAAACGGCGAGCGGCGGATGCTGTGCGGCGTGCAGCTGCCCGGCGCGGGTAACGAACAGGTCGCCTTCAAGGGCAAGGTCGCCGACGTCGACCAGTCCAAGGTCTGGCCGGACGGCACCTGCTTGGGTATCGACCCGTCGACCAATCAACCCACTGACATTCCGGTCGACTGTGCAGCGCCGCACGCGATGGAGGTCACCGGCACGGTCAACTTGCTCGCCAAGTTTCCCGACGCGCTGCCTCCCGAGCCCGAACAGGACGGCTTCATCAAGGACTCCTGCACCCGGCTGACGGACGCCTACCTCGCACCGGTTCAGTTGCGCAGCACCACCCTGACGCTGATCTACAGCACCCTGTCGTTGCCCAGCTGGTCGGCCGGCAGCCGGCAGGTTGCCTGCAGCATCGGGGCGACGCTGGGTAACGGCGGCTGGGCGACGTTGCTCAACAGCGCCAAGGGACCGCTGCGGATCAACGGTCAGTCGCCCGTTCCGCCGCCGGACATCCCGGCGGAGCGGCTCAACCTGCCGCCGATCCCGGTCGGCCCGAGCACCGGCGGCGGATCATCCTCGTCGTCGGCCGGATCGTCCGCGTCGGCCGGATCGTCGTCGGCCGGATCGTCGTCGGGCGGATCGTCGTCGGGCGGATCGAGCAGCCAACGGCAGGGCAACCAACACCTTCCGGGTCAGCAACCCGCACCGGAGCAGCCCGCACCGGCCGCACCGCCGGCTCAGCCTGCCCCTGGCGCCCCCGAAGCACCGCCACCGCCGGCTCCCGAGGCACCAGCACTGCCACCCCCGCCGCCCGCGCCGGAAGCCCCACCCCCGCCACCGCCTCCTCCAGGGGGATAGCCGAGTGGCCGTGCGGATGGATCCGCAACGGTTCGACGAGCTGGTGTCCGATGCGCTCGACCTGATCCCGCCGCGGCTCGCCGCCGTGATGGACAACGTGGTGGTGCTGGTCGCCGACCGTCACCCCGACGAAGCCGATCTGCTCGGCCTGTATGAGGGTGTGGCGCTGACCGAACGTGATTCCAACTACGCCGGTTCGCTGCCGGACACGATCACGATCTACCGCGACGCGTTGCTGGACATCTGCGATGACGACGACGAGGTGGTCGAAGAGGTGAAAGTCACCGTGGTTCACGAGATCGCCCACCACTTCGGCATCGACGACGACCGATTGCACGAACTGGGCTGGGCCTGAGCAACTTAACCGCTAGCCGACAGGCGCGGCGTCGCCAAGTTGTCGGCGATCGGTGCTAAGAACGGCGCATGAGCCGCACAGACTGCCGCGACTGCCGGGCAGGGTTGGATCACTGCCACGGCACGGTCATTCGCCATTGGTTGCACCGGTCGGAGTGCACCGAGGAGGGGTGCACCAGCCCGGAGCTGATGCCGCACGCCTTCGTCATCGATTGCGACGCGGTCGGCTGCAGCTGCGCCGAGGTGGGCGCTGCGTCCGCGATCGCGATCTGAATCCGACCACCCCGTAGGCCGGTCAGCCCATCGGGTCGGCGCCCGGCTCCACCCCGTCGGTCTCTGGCTCGGGGTAGAACGGCGGCATCTGGGTCCCCCACTGCACGCAACTCCAGCGTCCGTCGGTGACCGGCGCCAGGACCACCGCCTCGGTGTTCTTGAGGTGATGATCGAGCACGAAGGTGCTTTCGACACCGGCCAACACGGCGGCGGTCAGCCGGATCGCCGCGCCGTGGCTGACGACGACGATGTCGCTGGTCCACTCGTGGTCGTCGAGATAACGCAGCCGCAGATCGGTGACTACCGGCAGGTAGCGGTCCAGCACCTGGTTGGCGTTTTCGCCGCCCGGCATCGGCACCTCCCGCTCCCCCTCATGCCAGCGCTTATAGATCGCGTCGAACTCGGCGACCGCCTCGTCGTCGCTGCGGTTCTCCAGCTCGCCGACCTGCACCTCGTGGATGCCGGTGACCTCGCTGGCCGGCACGTCGACCTCAGCGCTGATCTCCGCCGCGGTCTGCGCCGCGCGGGTGGCCACCGAATGCAGCAACAGCCCGGGCCGGCCCAACCCGTCGCGGGCAAAAGTCCGCGCCTGGTCGCGGCCCAACGGCGTCAATTCGCTACCCGGCGGGCGGGTGTCCAACCGGCGATCGACGTTGCCGAACGACTGACCGTGTCGCACCAACACCAGACGACCGCTCATCGCGCCGGCCCCTCGCCGGTCGAACCATCGCGCAGCCGCGACAGCCAGCCCGATGCCTCGTCCAGCTCTGGTGGCGGCGCGCCGGCCGGTACTCCGGTCGGCCACGAACCCAAGTAACGCACATCGGTACAACGCCGGTGCAGTGCCTTGAGTGCCTCGGCGACGGCGTCGTCGTTGATGTGTCCGACGCAGTCCAAAAAGAACACGTAGGTACCCAATTCGGTTCGGGTGGGGCGGGATTCAATACGGGTCAGGTCGATGCCGCGGATACCGAACTCGGCGAGTGCCGATACCAGCGCGCTCGGCGCGTTGTCGATTCGCAGCACCACCGACGTGCGATCGGCGCCGGTGCGGGCCGGCGGTGGCCCGGGCGGACCGACCAGAAGAAAGCGGGTGCGCGCGTTGGCTTCGTCGACCACACCGTCGGCCAGACTCGACAATCCGCGCTGGGTGCCGGCCAGCGGCGAGCTGACCGCGGCGTCGACCTGGCCGTCGGCGACTTGCTGCGCGGCGTCGGCATTGGAGTTGGCCGGGCGCAGTTCGGCCGCTGGCAGATGCGCGGCCAGCCACCGTCGCACCTGCGCCGCGGCGACCGGGAAGGCAGCCAGCGTCCGCACGTCGGCGGCCGTCATACCCGGTTTGACGACGATGCTGAACGCCACGTCCAGCGTCAGCTCGGCGAACACCTGCAGCGGCGTCCCGATCGCCAAACTGTCCAAGGTGGGCATGACCGA
Organism: Mycobacterium sp.; assembly: GCF_035314665.1. GTDB lineage: Bacteria > Actinomycetota > Actinomycetes > Mycobacteriales > Mycobacteriaceae > Mycobacterium. The sequence goes on from NZ_DATFZD010000160.1 coordinate 9,448, forward strand.
ACCGTCGATCGAGTTCTCGATCGGCACACAGGCGTAAGCGGCCGTGCCGTCGCGGACCGCGTCGAGAGCAGCGGGCGTGCTGTCTACCGGCAGCCGCCGCGGCGCGGCCGAGCTGTATTGCGGAACCATGCCGGCGTCGATCATCTGCAGCAGCGCCGCCTCGGTGAAGGTCCCTTCAGGACCGAGATACGCGATGCCTGCCACGACCAAAACCCTATCGAACCATACGTCTTGTGCCGTCCGATCGCCCTAGTTAAGTTAGGCTTACCTCACTAGATTTCCGGACGAGCCAGGACGGTCAACGATGACACTTGCCAACTGCCCGGCCCCTACCACGGCCGAGCGGATCCGCAGCACCTGTGTGCGGGCGGGCGGAGCGCTGCTGGCCGTCGAAGGCGCCGAGCCGCTCACCACCCCGCTGCACCACCTGTTCGGCGACGGTTCGTTCGCGGTGACCGTTCCGGTCGGTGGGGCGGTGGCCGCGCATCTAGCCGACGGCGGGGCGCAGGCCGTGCTGGAGTTGGCCGACTACGCGCCGCTGCCGTTGCGTGAGCCGGTGCGCTCGCTGGTCTGGATCCGCGGCCGGCTCCACCAGGTGCCGCTGCCAACCGTGGGCGGGATGCTGGACAGGATTGCCGCCCAGGATGCCAACCCGGCACTGCTGCAAGTGCAGACGCCGGAATCGGGTCCCGTCGCCGAGCACGACACCCGCTACCTGCTGGCTCGACTGGAGATCGAGTCGGTAGTGGTCACCGACGCGACCGGGGCCGAGGCGGTCGACGTGCGGACCCTGCTGGCCGCGCGGCCCGACCCGTTCTGCGCGTTCGAGTCGTGCTGGATTCGGCACCTGGACACCGCCCACCAAGACGTGGTCGCCCGACTGGCCGCCCGGCTGCCCGCGCGGCTGCGGCGCGGCGACGTCCGCCCGCTCGGGGTGGACCGCTACGGCGTGCGGCTACGCGTCGAAAGCGCCGACGGTGACCGCGACGTCCGGCTGCCGTTCCGTCAGCCGGTCGACGACGTCACCGGCCTCGGCCAGGCCATCCGGGTGCTGATGGGCTGCCCGTTCGTCAACGGATTGCGGGCCCGCCGAGACTGAGTAACCGCGGGCCCCGGTTACCGTGTCGAGGTGGCAGTCCCGCCGAATAAGCCCCTAAGTTCCGCCGACTCGCAGCTGACGCAGCGCCGCGCGCTGCGTCTCGAGCTCGCGATCGTGTTGTGCGTGACGTTCGGTCTCAGCGGCGTCACCGCGATCCTGCAACTTGCCGACTCGGTGCTGCGCAACCTCAGCGCTCAGCGGATCCCGCTCAACCCGCGGCGGTCTTACTTCGACCTGATCGACCTCGGCCTGAATGCGACCTTCGTCGTGCAACTGATCGCCTGGGGCGGGCTTGGGCTATATCTGTTGTGGCGCAGCGGATTAAGCCCCGCCCGGATCGGGCTGGCGCGCTTCGATTGGCGCGTTGATCTTCCCGGCGGCGTCGGCCTGGCCGCGTTGATCGGCCTGCCGGGGCTGGCGCTCTACCTGGCCGCGCGGGCATTGCACATCAATGCGTCGGTCGTCCCGTCCAGCTTGGGTGACACCTGGTGGCGGGTCCCGATGCTGCTGCTGGTCGCCTTCGCCAATGGCTGGGCCGAAGAGATCATCGTCGTCGGTTACCTGCTCACCCGGTTGAAGCAGCTGGGCGTCGGCCCGCGCGCGGCACTGGCGTGGTCAAGCGTGCTGCGCGGCACCTATCACCTCTACCAAGGCTTCGGCGCGGGGCTGGGCAATGTCGCGATGGGCCTGGTGTTCGGCTATGCCTGGCAGCGCACCGGCCGGCTCTGGCCGTTGGTGATCGCACACGGGATCATCGACGCCGTGGCTTTTGTCGGATACGCGCTGCTGGCCGGCCATCTGCGCTGGCTGCACTGAGGCGGTCATGAACAACCCCCAACCCCCCGAGCCGCCGCCGGTGATCCGTCGCGGGCCTCGACGCCCACCGCCGGCCAAGCCGCCACCACCCAAGACGGCCGCGTCGGAAGCCCGAACCGTGCGCATACGTCGTGCCGGTCCGCCGCCGGCACCGCCACGCAAGCCCCGGCCGCGACGCAAAAGGGCGTGGGCCCAACTCATTTCGCTGAGCTTGGTGACCGTCGTTCTGCTGATCAGCGCCGGCATCCTGGGCGGCACGCTGCGGATGGAGACGGCGTTGCACCGCGAGCCGGTGCTGACGGACTACCCCGGCAGGCCGGCGTCCGGACGGGGCAGCACGTGGCTGCTGGTCGGCTCGGACAGCCGGCAAGGCCTCACCGTCGAGCAGCAGCAGGCGTTGGCGACCGGCGGCGACACCGGCAACGGCCGCACCGACACCATGCTGCTGGTCCACGTGCCGGCGTTGAGGTCACGCACTCCGACGACAATGGTGTCCATCCCGCGTGACTCCTATGTGCCGATTCCCGGCTACGGCCGCGACAAGCTCAACGCGGCATTCGCGATGGGCGGGGCGCCGCTACTGGCGCAGACGGTGGAACAAGCCACCGGACTGCGTCTGGACCATTACGCCGAGGTCGGATTCAACGGGTTCGCCGTCCTGGTCGACGCGCTCGGCGGGGTCACCGTCTGTCCTGCGGAGCCGATGAACGATTCCCTTGCCGGCATCGACCTGCCCGCCGGATGCCAGAAACTGGACGGCCGCGACGCGCTCGGCTACGTCCGCTCCCGGGACACTCCGCGGGCCGACCTCGACCGCATGGTCAATCAGCGACAGTTCATGTCGGCGGTGCTGCATCGCGCCGCAAGCCCGGCGGTATGGCTGAACCCATGGCGGTGGTATTCGGTGGCACACGCGGCGACCGGCGCCCTGACCATCGACAAGGGCGATCACGCGTGGGACATGGCCCGGCTGGGCTGGGCGCTGCACGGATCGACCACCGCGCTGACCGTCCCGATCGGCGAGTTCACCGGTAGCGACGTCGGCTCGGTCGTGGTGTGGGATCACGAGAAGGCCGCCCGGCTGTTCGACGCACTGGCTGCCGATCAGCCGGTACCGTCGACCGTTCTCGGCGACCGGCCTTAGCGCAGCGATTTGCGAACGATTACCTGCCATTCGGACTAAATGTCGGCCGCTTGGCAGAAATCGCTTCAATTAATGGACCCAACGTAGCCTTTCTTTACTTAGGCAAAGCTCGCCTGAGTAAGTATTACCTTGGGTGACAAGGCATCTGACCTGCAGTAGCGTTGGCAACATGAATGACCGGGATGCCCCCAAAACAAAATTCCATGCATTATTGCAGGAGCAGATCTACAGCGAATTCACCAACGCTCAACAGTATATTGCGATGGCCGTTTATTTCGACGGCGCCGACCTGCGTCAGCTGGCGAAGCACTTTTACGCTCAGGCCGTCGAGGAGCGTAATCACGCGATGATGCTGGTGCAGTATCTGCTCGACCGCGACGCGCGTGTCGAGATCCCCGGGGTGGACGGTGTGCGCAACCACTTCGACACCCCACGGGATGCATTGGCATTAGCGCTGGATCAGGAACGAGCGGTCACCGAACAGGTCAGCAGGCTGGCCGCCGTCGCCCGCGACGAAGGCGACTACCTCGGCGAACAATTCATGCAGTGGTTCCTCAAGGAGCAGGTCGAGGAGATGGCGCTGATGACGTCGCTGGTGCGGGTCGCCGATCGCGCCGGTGCGAACTTGTTCGACCTGGAGAACTTCGTCGCACGGGAAATCGACTCGGCGCGTAGCACATCCGACGCGCCGGCCGCCGCCGGGGGACGACTCTAGCGGCGGCTACTGAACGTCGGCGCCGGTCAGGCCTTGATCAGGTGAGTCGAGCCAGGCTTTGGCGCGGCCGGGATGGTTGGTGGCCAGCCACGCCACCCCCACGTCCCGGCAGAAGATGACGTCTTCGTAGTCGTCGGGGGTCCAGCAGTACAGCGCCCGGCCCTGCGCCGCCGCACGGTCAACGAGCTCGGGGTGTTCGCGAAGGGTGGCCAGTGACGGCCCGACCGCGGTGGCCCCGACAGTGCTGGCCGCACTGCTGGCCAGGTATCGATGACTGCGGCCGAGCAGCACCGTGGGCAGCAGTGGCGCCGCCCGCCGGACCCGCCACAGTGCGGACGCGGAGAACGACATCACCACCGCGCGAGACCGGTCCGCGGACGCCGGTGCGGCGATACCAAAGCGATGCAGCAGCGCCAGCAACTTGCTTTCCACCAGTGCGCCGTAGCGGACGGGATGCTTGGTCTCGATGAAGATCTTCACCGGCCGCTTCCAGTCCAGCACCAGCGCTACAAGGGCGTCCAACGTCAACAGGCCGGTATCGCCGTGGGCGCCGTCTGCGCGCCAACTGCCGTGCCAGGCGCCGTATTCCAGCTCGCGCAGCTCGGCGAGGGTCATCGTGCTCACCAAACCGGCACCGGTCGACGTCCGGTCAAGCCGGCGATCGTGGACACAGACCAGGTGACCGTCACGGGTGAGCCGGACATCGCATTCGACACCGTCGGCACCCTCCCGCAGCGCCAGATCGTATGCGGCCAAGGTGTGTTCCGGCAGGTCACCCGACGCGCCGCGGTGGGCCACGACGAACGGGTGCCGAGACACCACCTCGTCGGCCCGCGTCATGGCACTATGCTGCCGGTTCCTCACCCGACAACTCAACTGCTGGAGCCGATCCCGCTGATCCCACCGCGGCCGCACCATCGTCAGCGACCACCACCCAGCGATGGGCGGGCCGTTCGACCGGTTTGCGCTCAAATCCCTCGAACAGCTTCTCGGTCGCAATGACTGCGCCCAACGCCAGCAGGTAGGCAACGATGATGGCCGCCGTGTTGTTGGCGATTCCCTGGGCATCCTGCGCCCCGCTGGTAATCGACGCGAAGACCGACGTCACGCAGCTGAGCAGCCACAGCAGCCACCATCTCCAGATCGGCCCGCGCAGCCGGCTGTAGTTGTCCTCGGTTTTCGCCAGCTCGATGACATACACCAGCGCCCACACCGAGGCCAGCAGCGGCAGACACGAGAACACCACGCAGGCGGCCATCAACGCCCAGCTGGCGGTGTGACCACTCGCGACGCGTACCACGGCGAAGGTGATGGCCAAGACCATCGCCACCGACGGCGGAAGCAGGCAGCCGATCCGCAGTGCCCACGGCGTACGGGTCTCCGGCCTACCGCGATGGGAGAAAGCCGCGGCCCGGCGTGCGATCAACCATTGCGTCAGCACCACGGCGTAGGTGATCACCGCCGTGATCGCGGCCAGGCTGGCCAAAACGCTCAGCAGCGCCGCCGCGTCAGCCACCAGCCAATTCAGCAACACGGTCCTGTTGATGATCATCAACAGGTAGCGCAACAGATGAACCAGGGCCGCACTGCCCAGCGTCACCGCGGTCGCGAAGAACACCGCGTGCACCCGGCTCACCGGTGGCGCTTGTCGCCCCGCCGAACCCTGCCCGGCACGATCGAGCTCGACTTGATCCTGCAGACCCCAGCGCGGTATCACCGGGTATCGCGGCGTCGGCCCGAGTGGACGGCGCCGACGTCGTGGCGGTGGCGCCGGGCCGGGACGCACCGCGATCCACCGGTAGCCCGGTGGTAACCGCGGCGGTGTTCGTGGGCCGGCACTCCAGCGCGAATCGGCCTGGGGCGTCTCCGTCGACGGCGCCAGCAGCGTTGCGCGGCAGCGTGGACACCACTCACGCTGGCGGTCACGGACATTCCAGCGTGTGCCGCATTGGGAGCACACTTGGATCATTGGCGCCACTCCTCCACAGAGCTACGCTCTGCATCGTCGCCAGCGCGGATCACCGCATCAGCCTAACCGTCAAAACCGGCTGCTCGGCCACGGTGCTCGTGCACGCCCCGTCAGACGCTGCCAGGGCCGCCGTCATCGGTGACCACCGGACGGCCGGCGCTGGCCCATGCCAGCATCCCGCCACTGACGTTGACGGGTTCGTACCCATTGCCGGCCAGATACTCCGCCACTTTCTGGGAACGCCCTCCGGCCTTGCAGATCACGTACAACTTCGCCTGCGGGTCGATCTCGTTGACCCTGGCCGGCACCTCACCCATCGGGATGTGCCGGGCGTCGGCGGCATGACCGCGCTGCCACTCGTCATTCTCACGCACATCTAGCAACACCGTGCCCGGCCCGAATTCGGCGGGCAGCTCGCCGACAGCTGTCTGTGCGACCACCGGTTCACCGTCCATGGCCTTGATCTTGGCATGCGGAAACCGGCCGTGCAGGAGGCCTCATCCAGCTACCAACAGGTATCCACAGTTTCCACAGGTTTATCCACAGGGGGTGATCCGGCGCCCGTTGCATTGACGCGCGGTCAATACGTCGGTCGCGTCAACAGCTGTGGATAACAGCGGGCGGATCCCGCGTCGCGATCGACAGTTTTGCCGGACGCTGAGCGAATTCTCAGCACACCTCACGCGACACGCAGCATCCCCCGTATGGGGGATGTCACACCAAACACGCCGCGGCAAATCACCCGCCCGGCCGATCCGCACGGCGTCGATCGCCGCTTGGTGGCCGTCGTCGCCCAGCAAAAAGACGCTGGTCAACCACCCGCTTCCGGCTCAATTTTCCCCCGGTTCGCCAAGGGGCTATGATCGCGAGCACTGGAAGTAGTTGTGACTCATCTCACTGGGGGAGACTTGGACGTGCAGGTGGTCATCCGATGACAACGCAACCGATCGGACCGCAGTCGGCGGGATCCTCGTCGCACTGGTACACCACGTCGCCCACGTGCAATCGCTCCTATTTGCTTGCCGGTTTGCGCGCCGGCCTGATCGCCCTGGTTTTGCTGGCGGTCCTCGCGCTCATCGTTTGGTTCTGAACCCCCGCCGCCGGGTATCCACCCATGGCACTCGTTCTTGCGGTGCGCGCTGCGATGGAGCAGGGTTGATCATGGTTCACCAACCCAAGCCGCCGCGCCGCTGACAGCCTGCGAGTGGAGCGTCAGAACTAGATCGGCAACGATCATCGAAGGAAGGAATCTGAGTGACTGAATACACTTTGCCCGACCTGGACTGGGACTACGGAGCACTGGAGCCGCATATCTCGGGTCAAATCAACGAGCTTCACCACGACAAGCACCACGCCACCTACGTCAAGGGCGCCAACGACGCCCTCGCGAAACTCGAAGAGGCACGTTCCAAAGAAGATTTCTCGGCAATTCTGTTGTACGAGAAGAACTTAGCGTTCAACCTGGCTGGCCACGTCAACCACAGTCTGTGGTGGAAGAACTTGTCCCCCAACGGTGGTGACAAGCCGACCGGCGAGCTAGCGGCAGCCATCGATGAGGCCTTCGGATCATTCGACAAGTTCCGCGGTCAGTTCACCTCGGCTGCCACCACCGTGCAGGGGTCGGGCTGGGCGGCGCTCGGCTGGGACAGCCTCGGCCAGAAGCTGTTGGTATTCCAGGTCTACGACCACCAGACCAACTTCCCGCTCGGCCTGGTGCCGCTGCTGGTGCTCGACATGTGGGAGCACGCTTTCTATCTCCAGTACAAGAACGTCAAGGCGGACTTCGCCAAGGCGTTCTGGAACGTCGTGAACTGGGAAGATGTGCAATCGCGCTATGCGGCGGCCACTTCGAAGGCCAAGGGCCTGATCGCCGGCTGACTTCGGTTGAATTCGCCTGTTCGGGGCGTCGCGCCATTCGCGCGGCGCCCCGTTCACTATTTCGGCGGTGTTTCTTTTTCGCCTTTGTTGGAGTTTTGCTCGTGTCAGCTTGCGGGTATTCCCAGGCTGTCGCATGCTGATCTGACCGACCCACCGGCGCATCGCTGGGTACCCGAATCACGTATGGCGGGAGGGCGAAATGGAAACGGGATCAGGGCGGGCCATCGAGGTGGCCCCATTTCATTCTCGTGGTGCGTTGAAAGGGTTTGTGATTTCCGGGCGTTGGCCCGACTCGACGAAGGAGTGGGCGCAACTGTTGATGGTTGCGGTCAGAGTAGCGTCGCTACCTGGATTGCTCAACACCACAACGGTATTCGGTGCTCGTGAAGAGCTGCCGGACGCTCCTGCGCCGGGTACCGTCGGCCTGGTGCTGGCGGAGGGTCCGGTAGTTGGCGAATCCGCCATCCGGCCAGGTTATTTCGCCGATCATCAGCCACCGGCACTGTTGATGCTGCATCCACCGTCGGAGACCACACCGTCGTTGCCCGAATGCAACGGCGCGGCGTCGGGATGCGTGCTGCTGCCCGGGCTGCCGTATCTGGGCCTGGAGCACCGTGCGGCCTGGGTGGAGGCAGAAGCCGACGGCACGATCACCTCGATGGTGAGTCGCGTCGGCGTCGACCCAATCAGCCATCCCGACACCGCGATCCTGGCGATGCTGCTAGCTGCTTAACGACTTTCACCGACTAGACCGGACCGCTCCGAACTCCGCGATGGCACGCTGCTGATGGCGCCGCCGGCGGGTAGCACGAGGACGTCGCCGACCGGCCTCGTAAGCCTGCATGACGACTTACCTATGTATTTCCTGAGAATTAGATGACGATATGCTGGCAACTCCCTGAGCGGCGGAGTATTCGTTGCCGAAATCGAGGGACGGGGTCCGACATGGGTAACAAGAGATCGCGAGCCGTCCTGGTCGGTCTGGACGCGGCTGTAGGTGCTGTCGGGGCCGCCGCAATGATGTCGGCGGCAACCGCGCCGACCGCCCGCGCCGACGATTTCACCGACATCCTCAACGGAGTCGAGGGCAACTTCGCTGCTGGTCAGACCGCTTTCGATAACGCTTCGACGGATTTCGGCGGCGATGATGTGACCGATGGTCTGCAGCGTACTTCACCGGTGTGGACAACGATTTCGTGTCTGCTCCCTATACCGTCCTCTTGGGTACGGCCGAGGCCATTGCGGGCCAACCAATCACTGGTTACCCTGACGTTTTCGTTTCGCCGCCCACAGATTTCGCAAACGCGGTGACCGACTCGGAAACCCTGCTCGGTATCGCTCAGGGCCTGTTCAGCGACGCTGCGTCGGCTTTGGCCGGCGGTAACTATGTCGAAGCTTTAGGGGACGACCTCGCCGGTTCAGTCTATGGTTTCTATTTCCCTGCGGAGACGCTCTTCCTTGGTGGGGTGGAGGCACTGGGCCTCTAACGGCCCGGGCGCGCCGGCCCCCTCGACGGCGCAGGCGCGTCTCAGTCGGTCGGTATCGAGGTGTCCATATTGGCAAGCTTCCTCTCCGCCAACATGATTCGCGCTCTCGAGTTGATCTGAGCCTCCGCGCGGCCACAGCTGCGACCGCGATGACTCAGCTGAAGTCGCCCAGAAGCCTTTACGTGACAACCTCGTAGCTGCGTCACCCGCGTCCAGCGACCGGTTCAATCCGTTCCTCGCGTCATAGCCAGGTGCCCGCCGCATTTGGTACTGACCGGAGGGGACGCTGACGTCCGATTGCGATCGGTCACTGTACAGCGCACGATCGGCGCCGGCGGCGGATACCATCGCCTTGACGGAGTCCACGGTCCTGGGCGAGTAAGCGCGACGACCGTGCCCGTCATGCGCCGACGGACGGCGTGACAGCAAATCAGCTTTTCGAGGCATCGGCGCAGCGCACCGGTTGCCGTAGCGTCGGATGCACTCGACCGACGAGACCACCTGTCTCGGTCGCTGAGCGCGGAGGCGACGGATCGTCACACAATTCGCTTGCTACAACATGTGAATCCGCTGAAAACCAAGCTCGGCACGCCGTGACAGCGTCGTCAACGAGCGCGACGGTCCTCGGCCGCAATTCTCGCAAAGTTTGCACTTGGTTGCGGCGATAACTCTCGCTACGATGATCAGCAAATACCTCGAAGGAATTATTTGTTCGACCGACCCGGTGGAGGTCATATCGATGAGCACGACGTTTGCTGCCCGCCTGAACCGCCTGTTCGACACGGTTTATCCGCCCGGACGGGGGCCGCATACCTCCGCTGAGGTGATCGCCGCGCTCAAATCGGAGGGCATCACGATGTCGGCTCCCTACCTGTCGCAGCTACGCTCGGGCAACCGCACAAACCCGTCGTCCGCCACCATGGCCGCCTTGGCGAACTTCTTCCGAATCAGGCCCGCCTACTTCACCGACGACGAATACTACGAAAAGCTCGACAAAGAGTTGGCGTGGCTGATGACCATGCGCGATGAGGGCGTTCGGCGTATCGCGCTTCGCGCCAGCGGTTTGTCCGCGGAGGCGAAACACGACCTCGCGCAGCGCGTTGACGAGCTTCGCCGCAAGGAACACCTCGACGCATAGTCTGGGGCCAAGTACAACCGCTAGCGCCGAGTGCGCCACCGACGCCAGCGGCGGTCCAAGGCCCGAAAACCGCCTAAACTCATCGCGATAACGACGAGGAAGACGAGCATCGTCGCGGCCAAACGCCAGCCTGTCGATCCTGAGGCAAACGCGGTACCGCCGTGCGCATGAACATCCAGCGGCTGTCCGAATTTCCAATTCTCGGGAACTCGGTGGATCCGGGCCATTCCGGGACTGCCCACCGACGCTCCAGGTACCACTGCAGCGCGCGTTAGCAGTGTCCGCGTCCCCTAGGCATCGAACGTCCGTCGCCATCGCCGGCGTGCCGACGTGATACCCGTAAACGTCCCACACGAGGTCGCCGAACATGTACAGCCGGATCCCCGCTACAACGACTGTGGTCAGCCAGCCGCCAATCCCGACCGACCGCCGGCTGCGCCCCTGTGTCGATCCGTCGTCCGCCACGACCGGCTGTGTCTGCGGCTGATATTGCTGACCAGCGTCGAGGCGTCCCCCCGTGCCGTCTAGTCGGCTCAGTTCTGATTCGACTCGGTCAAGAAATGCATCAACCTCGTCTTCGTTGTATCCCCGCATTCCGATTGGCGGCCTGCTGAAAGCCACCTTTTTAATATCGGCAGGTGTCAGTGGAGGATGCTGAGTGGTTTCGGCCGTGGACGTTGGCGCGCCTGGATGTTCAGCACCGTGATCTGTAGCAGCAGCCGCTTGCGCGTCGGCCCACTGTCTTCTAGTTCGGCGATGCGTTGCTCGGGGTCATCTTGATCCATCAGCGAATGGTCCCACCCCGCAGCCGCTGTTGCGCCCTTCCCGCTAGGGTTGGCCCATCGATGGGGCACACGCACCTCGACAGTCGACGAGATACCCGGGGAGGCGGCCGCGAATGGGCCTATTCGGCAAGCGAAAGACCCGCGCGACGCGTCGTGCCGAGGCCCGCGCGATCAAAGCCCGGGCCAAACTCGAGGCGAAGCTGTCGGCGAAAAACGAGGCACGCCGGTTCAAAGCCGCACAGCGAGCCGAATCGAAAGCACTCAGGGACCAATTGAGGGCGCGGCGCGATAGCGACCAGACGGCGTTGAAGGTTGCCGAGGCCGAACTCAAGGCGGTGCGTGAGGGCAAGCTGCTGTCACCGACGCGAATTCGCCGAATCCTGACGGTGTCTCGGCTGCTCGCGCCGATCGTGGTGCCGCTGGCCTACCGGGCCTCGATCGCCGCCCGCGGGTTGATCGACCAGCGGCGGGCCGACCAGCTCGGTGTTCCGCTGGCTCAGATCGGCCAGTTTTCCGGACACGGCGGCCGGTTGTCGGCCCGTATCGCCGGCGCCGAGCAATCGTTGCGCGCGGTGCAGGAGAAGCCCAAGGACGCCGAGACCAAGCAATTCGTGGCCGCTATTTCCGAACGGCTCACCGACCTGGCGGCGGCCGTCACCGCGGCGGAGAATATGCCCGGCGCACGCCGCCGCGCCGCCCACACCGCGATCTCGCGCCAACTCGATGAGATCGACGCCGACCTGATGGCGCGGCTCGGGTTGACCTAAGCCCGTGGCCACCCGCCAACCGGCCTGATCCCGCGCCTTCGACAGAGGAAAAGGAATAGCAATCGGATGTCATGGCACCGCAGTTTGGTTTCGCGCGTATTGATCTCGGCCGCCGCCGCCACCACGCTCTATCTCGGATCGGCCGCCACGATCGCACCGGCGTCGGCCCATGTTCACGCCAGCAGCGACGACGCCGTTCGCGGCGGCATGGCGCTGGTCACCTTCCAAGTGCCCAACGAATCCACGACCGGGGCGGCCACCACCGCTCTCACGATCGACCTGTCCAATGTCACCTCGGTGCAGACCCAAGCGCAGCAGGGTTGGACGGTCAAGCTTGATCGCGATGCCGCCTCCGGCGTCGTCCATTCGGCCACCTGGACGGCGGCGCCCAACGGCGGGATCCCAGTCGACCAGTTCGGGCTGTTCCGGATCACGGTGAAGCTTCCCGACGCCGACACCGTCAGCTTCCCGGCCACCCAGACCTATGCCGACGGAGCGGTGGTGAAGTGGGATCAGCCGCCGGCGCCCGGCGGGGCCGAGCCGTCGAATCCGGCGCCGATGCTGACGCTCACAGCAGGGTCGATGCCGCCGCCCACCCACCACCCCCACCCGACCAGCTCCACCGCACCGACCGCAGCGGCGGGGCCGGCGACGCAAAAGCCAAGGGCAGCAGACGATAACACCGCCCGGATACTCAGTGGAGCCGCCCTATTCGTCGGTGCGCTGGCAGTCGGCATCGCGCTGATCACTCGAGAGAAATGAGCCGCCGAGCACGCTTCTTCGCGGTGAGCCTGCTCCTGGCAGCAGTCACCATCGGCGCCGGCTTGACCGCCGGAGCCGCCAGCGCGCACGCCGCCCGGATCTCGGTCGACCCCGCCGAGAATGCCGCCGTCAGCGCCGGTCCGGCCCGCGTCAGAGCGACCTTCAACGAGGATCTGCAAACCACGTTCGCCGCGATGACGGTCGTCGGTCCGGACGGCAACCTGTGGTCTTCCGGACAACCGCAGGTAGCGGGCGCGGTCGTCAGTGTGGGCGTACGGCCCCTGGGACCGACCGGCAACTACACGGTGAACTACCGAGTGACATCTGCGGACGGGCACGTGGTGTCCGGATCATGGTCGTTTCGGCTGACGGCACCCGGCACCGGCACACCCGGGCCGATGGTCGACAGCTCCGATAATTCGCCCGGCGACGTCCCGGTTTGGCCGTTCATTGTCGGCGCTGTGGTGCTCGTTGGCGCAGCGGTGGTCTGGCAGGCCCGCAGGAAGCCGTAACGGCCCGCCTTCAGCGGCTAACCCGGATTGCCCGCGGGGCGACCCTGGCATGATGGATTCGACTGTTGGTGTACTGGCCGATTCACCCGCCGAGAAACTGCAAAGGAGCTCACTACATGGCAGACCCGCAGGATTCACCGGACGACACCTCCCACACCGCACCCGAACACACGCCCAGCGCTGCACCCACGCCGCCCAGCCCGCCCGCCGACGCCGCACCGCCGAAACCCGCGGAGCAGGCTCCGGAAATGTCGGCACCACCGGCCAAGGCGCCGGATAAACCGGCGAAGAAGACGCCCGCCAAAAAAGCGCCCGCCAAGGCGGCGAAAAAGAGTCAACCGGCCGCGCCAAAGAAGGCGGCCGCTAAAAAGGCGGCCGCCAAGAAAGCCGACAAGAAAGCACCCGCTAAGAAAGCCGCCGAGAAAGCACCGGCTAAAAAGACGCCCGCCAAAAACGCCGAGCCCGCGGCCGCCGCGCCACCAAGCGCTCCCGCAACGCCACCACGGGTAGACACCAACGGCCAGCTTGCCGAAGCAGCCAAAGATGCCGCGGCGCACGCGAAGTCAACGGTGGACGCGGCGCCCAACCCGGTGTCCGGGGGAGCCGCCGTGCCGTCAGAGGGCCGCTCACCGCTGCCGTTGGCGGTGGCAGTCGCGATCAGTCTGCTGGCGTTGCTGCTGGTGCGCCAGCTTCGTCGACGGGACGAGTCACCATAGCTAGCATGGCCCGGTGACGGTGATTTTCCGGCCCACGGCCGACCTGGTCGACGACATCGGGCCCGACGTACGCAGCTGCGACGTCCAGTTCCGCCAGTTCGGCGCGCGAAGAGAATTCGCCGGCCCGGTTACCACGGTGCGCTGCCTGCAAGACAACGCGCTGCTGAAGTCGGTGCTGTCTACGCCCGGCGAGGGCGGTGTGCTGGTGATCGACGGCGAAGGCTCGTTGCACACCGCGCTGGTCGGCGACCTCATCGCCGGCTTGGCCCACTCCAACGGCTGGGCCGGGCTGATCGTGCACGGCGCCGTTCGGGATGCCGCGGCCCTGCGCGGCATCGACCTCGGCGTCAAGGCACTCGGCACCAATCCCCGCAAGAGCGGCAAGACCGGTGCCGGTGAGCGCAACGTCACGGTCAGCTTCGGCGGGGTGGAATTCGTGCCGGGCGACATGGCCTACAGCGACGACGACGGTATCGTCGTCGTCGCCGCGGCCGCTACAGGCTAAACCGCCAGGACAGCAGGCTTTTTGGCGAACTGCAGCGCCTCGTCATCGACCCGGCCACGCCGGATCAGCTGCAGGTCGAGCAAATAGTTCTGCTTGAGCCGCCAGGGGCTGACTGAACCCGCCTTCGGCAGATAGTCCAAGGCGCGCAGCACATAGCCCGGGGTGAAATCCATCAGCGGGCGCTCGTCGACCGAGTCCCCCGGATGCTGCGGCACCACGGTGTCATAGCCGTTGGCGTCCATGTAGTTGAGCACCCGACAGACGAACTCCGATACCAGGTCGGCCTTGAGCGTCCAGGACGCGTTGGTGTAGCCGATGGTGAACGCCATGTTCGGCATACCGGTGAGCATCATGCCCTTGTAGGCCATCAGTTCGGTGAGTTCGACCGGCATGCCGTTGCGGCGGATCGCGGCGCCACCGAACAGCTGCAGGTTCAAACCCGTTGCGGTGATGATGATGTCGGCTTGCAGTTCGTCACCGGAGCTGAGCTTGATCCCCGTTTTGGTGAACCGGTCGATGGTGTCGGTGACAACGTCGGCCTGGCCATGCCGGATCGTCTTGAACAGATCACCGTTGGGCGCCAGGCACAACCGCTGGTCCCACACGTTGTAGCTCGGGCCGAAATGCTTCTCCACGTCGTAGCCCTCGGGCAGGCGGCGCTTGGCCATCGTCAGCAGGGTCTTGCGCATGTAGGCGGGGAACTTGCGGGAAAGCTGGTACTGAGCCGTGCTGAAAGCGATTGCCTTCCAACGGTTCACGACGTGCGCGGCGCGGGCCGGCAGCCAACGGTTGGCCCGCTCGGCGACGGGATCGATCAGCGGCAGCGAGCCGATGTAGGTCGGCGAGCGCTGCAGCATGGTGACGTGGCCGACGCCGGAGTTCACCAACGCCGGAATGAGCGTCACCGCGGTGGCACCCGACCCGATGACGACGACCCTCTTGCCCGCGTAGTCGAGGTCCTCGGGCCAGTGCTGGGGATGCACGATCGTGCCCTGGAAATCTTCGGCCCCTTCGAACGTCGGCGAGTAGCCCTCGTCGTAGTTGTAGTAGCCGCTGCATGCGAACAAGAACTTGCAGGTGATCTCTTCCTGCCGACCGTTGTTGTCCACGGTGACGGTCCATCGGTTGTCGGCGTCGGACCATTCGGCGGCCACCACCTGGTGCCGGTAGCGGATGTGCCGGTCGATACCGTTCTCCGCCGCGGCCTCCTTGATGTAGGCCTTGATCGAATCGCCATCGGCGATCGACTGGGCCGACTCCCACGGCTTGAACCGGAAGCCGAGCGTGAACATGTCCGAGTCGGAGCGAATGCCCGGGTACCGGAACAGGTCCCAGGTGCCGCCGAGATCATCCCGGCGCTCCAAGATCGCATAGCTCTTGGACGGGCAGCGGTCCTGCAGGTGCCACGCGGCGCTGATACCGGAGATGCCGGCGCCCACGATGAGCACGTCGAGATGTTCAGTCATGACGCCACGCTATCAACACGGTGTTGAGTGCGTCAACACCCTGTCGAATTTCTCAACACCATGTAAAGTGGCGGCCGTGACTACCGTCAGCTCCGGCCGCAAAACCAGGGGGCGTCGCTCGGCACGCCCGTCCGGCGACGACCGTGAGCAGGCGATCCTTGCGACCGCCGAGCGGTTGCTCGAAGAGCGCGCATTTGCCGACATCTCCGTCGACGATCTGGCCAAGGGCGCCGGCCTTTCGAGGCCGACGTTCTACTTCTATTTCAGGTCCAAGGAAGCGGTGCTGCTGTCGCTGCTCGAGCCGATGATCGTCCGTGCAGATGCGGAGTTCGACGGCGCGGTGCAGCGACTCCCCGCCGATCCTCGCCGCGTCTGGCGCAATGGCATCAAGGCGTTCTTTACCGGATTCGGCTCGCACCGCGCGGTGGTCCGCGCCGGGTCGGAAGCGCTGGGCACCAGTTCGGAGGTCCGGGCAGTGTGGACGAGCTTCATGCAGAAGTGGATCGATCAAACAGCAGCCATGATCACCGCCGAACGGGCGCGGGGCGCTGCCCCGGAAACCATCCCGGCCGCAGACCTGGCGACGTCGCTGAACCAAATGAACGAGCGCGCGATGATGGCCACCCTGTTTGCCGAACAGCTGTCGGTCAACGAGGACCGCGTCGTCGATACCCTCACCCACATCTGGGTCGCCAGCATCTACGGGGCATCTAGCTACGCCCAGTGACGATGCAGTCCGCATAGCGGACTGAGGACGAACCGGGCAATTAAAGACGTCACCGGTTGATGCGAACATATGTTCGTGTCGGGCTCACCCCACCAAACAGCCGCCATTCTGCACGCGGACCTCGACTCGTTCTACGCGTCCGTCGAACAGCGTGACGACCCGGCCTTGCGCGGCCGGCCGGTGATCGTCGGCGGCGGGGTGGTGCTGGCGGCGAGCTACGAAGCCAAGGCCTACGGCGTGCGCACCGCGATGGGCGGCGCGCAGGCCCGGCGGCTGTGCCCGCACGCCGCGGTGGTCCCGCCGAGAATGGCCGCCTACACACAGGCCAGCGACGCCGTGTTCGAGGTTTTCCGCGACACCACACCGCTGGTCGAGCCGATTTCGGTGGACGAGGCGTTCTTGGATGTCGGTGGGCTGCGCCGGGTCTCCGGAACACCGGTGCAGATCGCGGACCGACTGCGCAGCGAGGTGCGCGACCGCGTCGGCCTGCCCATCACGGTCGGCATCGCGCGGACGAAATTCCTGGCCAAGGTCGCCAGCCAGGAAGCCAAACCGGACGGCCTGCTGCTGGTTCCGCCCGGGTGGGAGCTCGCGTTCCTGCATCCGCTGCCGGTGCGCCGGCTGTGGGGCGTCGGCGCGGTGACCGCCGACAAGCTGCACGCGCACGGCATCGAGACGGTCGCCGACGTGGCCGAGCTCAGCGAGTCGACGCTGGCCTCGCTGGTGGGCGGGGCGATGGGCGGTCGGCTGTATGCCCTTTCCCGCAACGTCGATCCGCGTCGGGTTTCCACCGGTGTGCGCCGACGGTCGGTGGGCGCTCAGCGCGCGCTTGGCCGCGCCGGCAACACCATGTCGCCGGCCGAGGTCGACGTGGTGGTGATCAACCTGATCGACCGGATCACCGGGCGGATGCGGGACGCGGGACGCACCGGGCGGACGGTGACATTGCGGTTGCGGTTCAACGACTTTGGCCGAGCTACCCGGTCGCACACGTTGCCGTGGGCCACTTCTTCTACGCAAACCGTCCTGGCCACGGCGCGACGTTTGGTCGCATCGGCCGCGCCGCTGATCGCCGAGCGCGGTCTGACGCTCGTCGGGTTCGCCGTCTCGGAGATCGATCGCAGCGGCGCCGAGCAATTGATGCTGCCGTTCGCCGGGCCGCGAAGGGAGCCCGCGGCGGTGGACGCGGCGGTCGACCGGGTGCGTCAACGCTACGGGAAGTCGGCGCTCACCCGCGGAGTGCTGGTCGGCCGCAACCCCGGCCTCGAGGTGCCGCACCTACCCGATTGCTAGCGGCTCAGATTCGCACAGGTCAGGTTTCCGGGGTGTTTATACGTAAGCCGGCGATCATCATGGGATAGATAGCGACAACGGTGTCTGCGTGGTTGACCCACGGATGTAGCAGGCGTTCATAAAATGAGATTTGGTCGGGATCGGTGAGGGTGTGCGCGCGCCCAGTGGCGACGACGCTCCACCCCGTCTTGGCGTGAGCGTCGATACTGTCAGCCTCGTAAGCGACCACGACACCATCGGCGGATCGGACGGCGGCCGAGATCGCCGAAGTCAGTCGGGTCCGGATGATGATCCGACCACCGTCCACCACATGATTGACCGGGCGAATTGCCGGCAGCGCGTTGAGAGTGAATACCACGCGCCCATAGTCGATCCCGGCAAGCAGCCGCATCGCCGCGGCGTCGCCCAATAGCTGACTGCCGACAGCGGGCTGCGCCAGGCCCAATCCGCCGTCATAGCCCCAGTCATTCACGTTCTTAAGCATCTGCTCGACGCTGGCTACCACCTAGGGCCATAAGGCCCCGTGCCGGATGCCTAAAGCACGCACTCCAGTTACTAGTTGCAGGTCTAGTTTTGGTGCGTCCACGCCAGCAGCTTGTCGACCGGCCAGGTGTTGACGATCCGATCGACGGGAACTCCGGCATCCAACGCACGCTGTGCGCCGTAGCCGAGGAAGTCGAGCTGGCCGGGCGCATGCGCGTCGGTGTCGATGCTGAAATCACATCCGATCTCCAACGCGAGATTCAGCAGTCGGGTTGGCGGGTCACGACGTTCGGGCCGGGAGTTGATCTCGACGGCGGTGCCGTGATCGCGGCAGGCGCTGAACACCGCTTCGGCGTCGAACTTCGACTCCGGCCGGATACCGCGGTTCCCGGCGACCAGTCGGCCCGTGCAGTGGCCGAGAACGTCGGCGTGGCCGTTGCTGACAGCACGCACCATCCGGCGGGTCATCGCCGCGGCGTCCATCGACAGCTTCGAGTGCACGCTGGCCACCACGATGTCGAGGCGATCCAACAGCTCGGGCTCTTGGTCCAGGCTGCCGTCGTCGAGGATGTCCACCTCGATGCCGGTCAGGATCCGCATCGGCGTGAACCGGTCGCGTAGCTCTTCGATCACGTCGAGTTGCTTCCGCAACCGCTCCGGTGAGAGCCCGTTGGCGATGGTCAGCCGCGGCGAGTGGTCGGTCAACGCACAGTACTCATGCCCCAGCGCCGCCGCAGTCGCCATCATCTCCTCGATATTGGCAGAGCCGTCTGACCAGTTCGAATGAAGGTGCAAGTCGCCGCGCAGTGCGGCCCGGATATCACCGCCGCCGAGATCCTCAGCGGCGGCACGCAATTCGGCCAGGGCATCGGGTTCGCGCCCGGACCAGGCCTGGTCGATCACCTTCGCGGTCTTCGGCCCGATCCCCGGCAGCGACTGCCAGCTGTTGGCCTGACCGTGGCGCTCCCGCTCCGCGTCGTCGAGGCGCTCGACGGTGTCGGCGGCATTGCGGTAGGCCATCACCCGCCGCGAATCCTCGCGAGCCCGGTCTTTGTAGTAGGCGATCTGTCGCAGCGCGGCTACCGGATCCATGGCTCCAGTGTGCCCCGCCGGCTATAGCAGCTGGCCGGCGATGAAGCCGGCGAGCAGCACCCCGAAGCCGCCGATCTCGCCGACGATCAGCAACACCATCGCCACCCGCAGCCCCCGATCTGGGCTTTCGAACTGGTTGACCGTGTCGCGCCGCAGGCCGTGGCCGATGTAGCCGAGAATCGCCCCGACGAAGAAGAACACGACGACCGTCGCGGCCGCCGCATTCACCCACGCCGGCCACGCGCTGAGCTCGACGAACACGGCGATCAGCAGCGTCGCGAACGAGTACAGCAACGCCGCCCGGTGCGCGATGTCGACGTACGGGTGCGCCCGGTGATCGTCGGACACCATGATCTGCCGGTACTTCCAGACCCCGAGCACCAGGGCGAGCAGAAAGATCAGCCCGGCCGCTAGCAGGGTGATTTTGGTATCGAGGCTCAAATGCCAGTTCATTGCCCGGCCGAGTCTAGTTAGGTGCGGGTTTCGGACGCCGGACTAATGTCGCTGTAATGCGGTTCGCGTTCAAAACCTCGCCGCAAGACACCACCTGGGCACAGATGCTCGCTGTCTGGACAGCAGCCGACGACATCGACGTCTTCGAGTCCGGGTGGACGTTCGACCACTTCTACCCCATCTTCACGGACTCCACGGGTCCGTGTCTGGAGGGCTGGACGACGCTGACGGCGCTTGCGCAGGCCACCACCCGGCTGCGGCTGGGCACCCTGGTCACCGGCATCCACTACCGCCATCCCGCGGTGCTGGCCAATATGGCTGCGGCGCTTGACGTCATCTCCAACGGTCGACTCGAACTCGGCATCGGCGCCGGATGGAATGAAGAGGAGTCGGGCGCCTATGGCATCGAGCTGGGCGGCATCAAGGAACGCTTCGACCGGTTCGAGGAGGCCTGCGAAGTGCTGACCAGCCTGTTGAGCCAAGAGACCACCAACTTCGACGGCAAGTACTACCAGCTCAAAGACGCCCGCAACGAACCCAAGGGCCCGCAGCGCCCGCACCCCCCGATCTGCATCGGCGGCAGCGGCGAGAAGCGCACGCTGCGCATCACCGCGCGGTACGCCCAACACTGGAACTTCGTCGGCGGACCGCCCGAGCTGTTCGCCCACAAGCGCGATGTGCTGGCCTCGCACTGCGCCGACATCGGGCGTGACCCCAAGGAGATCATGACCTCAGCGCACCTTCGGCTGGAACCGGACCGCAACTACGCGAAGGTCGTCGAGGACGCGGCCGGTCTGGCCGCCGAGGGCCTGGACCTGGGCATCGTGTACATCGCGCCACCGCACGACCCGGCCGTCCTGGAGCCGCTGGCCGAAGCGATTCGAGACTCGGGGCTGGTGGGGTAGCCCGCTCAGGACAATTTCTAGGTCTCGATGTCGCGACTCTCAGATAACGAGCAGCTTACGCTGAGCAAACGCCTGTCTTAATCGACGGGCCGCCGGAGCTGGAACTTATACGCCGAAGCGCAGCAGCTCCTCGGCGGTCACCAGGCGCTCAAGCTTTTCGGGGAACTCCCGGCTCTTGACCGGGTGCCGGAACCATGACCAGGCGATTCGCCCGACCCGCGACCGGGTCATAGGATTCATATGCACGGTGCTCACTCCTGCAGTCAGTCAACATGCCGGGCACCACGCCCCCGCGGCGCCCCATATCGAGCAATTAGACACCCTACCGCTGGCAAACAGTGTAAGGCTCGCCGAACAATTTATCAAATGTTGCTGGTGTGATGACTGTGATTACCGTTGCGGAGCGGCAGTGGGCGCGATGGGTGCAGGCAGAGCGGTCTGGCCCATCAGGAATCGGTCCACACCTGCCGCGGCCGCACGGCCCTCGGCGATTGCCCAGACGATCAGCGATTGGCCTCGCCCCATGTCGCCTGCTACGAATACACCCGGCACCGAGGTCTCGAAGTTGTTGCCGCGCGCCACATTACCGCGGTCGGTCAACTCCACCCCCAGGTCCGTCAGCAGGCCCGGCTGCTCCGGCCCGACGAATCCCATTGCCAGCAGCACCAGATCGGCTTCGATTTCGAAATCGGTGTCCTCGGTTTTGACGAACTTGCCGTCCTCCATCGACACCTCGTGCACTTTCAGCGCGGTGACGTGACCGTCCCGGCCGACGAATTCCTCGGTGTTGACCGAGAACATCCGCTCGCCGCCTTCCTCGTGCGCCGAGGACACCCGGTACATCAGCTCGTAAGTCGGCCATGGCGTCGACGGGGCGCGGTTCTCCGGCGGGCGGGGCATGATCTCGAACTGGTGGATGCTGGCCGCGCCCTGACGGTGCGCGGTGCCCAGGCAGTCGGCGCCGGTGTCACCGCCGCCGATGATGATGACCTTCTTGTCTTTTGCGGTAATCGGCGGTTCCCCGTCAGGGCCAAGAACATCGTCGCCCTCCTGCACCCGGTTGGACCAGGGCAGGTATTCCATCGCCTGGTGGATACCCTCGAGTTCGCGACCGGTGATCGGCAGATCGCGCCATGCGGTCGCGCCGCCGGCCAGCACCACCGCATCGAAGTCGGCGCGCAACTGCTCGGCGGTGATGTCGACGCCAACGTTGACACCCGCGCGGAATTCGGTGCCTTCGGCCCGCATCTGGTCCAGCCGGCGCTCCAGGTGGCGCTTTTCCATCTTGAACTCGGGGATGCCGTAGCGCAGCAGCCCGCCGATGCGGTCGGCGCGCTCGAACACCGTTACCGTATGTCCGGCCCGGGTCAGTTGCTGCGCGGCGGCCAGACCGGCCGGCCCGGAGCCGATCACCGCCACCGTCTTGCCGGTGTGCTCATCGGGGGGCAGCGGCACCACCCAGCCTTCGTCGAAGGCGTTGTCGATGATCTCGACCTCAATTTGCTTGATCGTCACCGGATCCTGGTTGATCCCGAGCACGCACGCTGATTCGCACGGCGCCGGGCACAGGCGGCCGGTGAAGTCCGGGAAGTTGTTGGTCGCGTGCAGGCGTTCGATCGCGTCGCGCCAACGACCGGTGCGGGTCAGGTCATTCCATTCCGGGATCAGGTTGCCCAGCGGACAACCGTTGTGGCAGAACGGGATCCCACAGTCCATGCAGCGGGTGGCCTGGTGCTGCAGCGTCTCGTGCGGGAAGTCTTCGTAGACCTCATGCCAGTCGCGCAGCCGCAATGACACTGGTCGGCGTTTCGGCGTTTCGCGATGCGTGTACTTCAGAAAGCCCTTCGGATCAGCCACTGGCGGCCGCCATGATCGCCTGGTCGGGATCGGTGCCGTTGCGCTCGGCCTCGGCGATCGCCTCTAGCACCCGCTTGTAATCGCGGGGCATTACCTTGACGAAGCTCCGTTGCCCGGCCGTCCAGTCGTTCAGGATGCGTTGACCGACAGCGGAGTCGGTCGCATCGACGTGCGCCTGAATCATCCCGTGCAGCCAAGCCAAGTCGTCATCGTCGAGCGCCTCCAGTTCCACCATCTCCGAGTTGAGGTTGTCCGGCAATGCGTTCTCCGGGTCGTAGACGTAGGCCACGCCACCGGACATGCCCGCCGCGAAGTTGCGGCCGGTGGCACCCAGGATCACCACCCTGCCGCCGGTCATGTACTCACAGCCGTGATCGCCGACTCCTTCGACCACCGCGTGCGCGCCGGAGTTGCGCACGGCGAACCGCTCACCGACCACTCCGCGCAGGAATGCCTGGCCGCTGGTGGCGCCGAACAGGATGACGTTGCCGCCGATGATGTTGTCTTCGGCGACGTAGTCCGACGGCACGTTGTCCGGTGGCCGCACCACGATCCGGCCTCCGGACAATCCCTTGCCCACGTAGTCGTTGGCATCGCCGTACACCCGCAACGTGATGCCGGTGGGCACGAACGCGCCAAAGCTGTTGCCCGCCGAGCCGTCGAAGGTGATGTCGATGGTGCCGTCCGGCAATCCTTCGCCGCCATAAGCTTTCGTCACCTCATGGCCGAGCATGGTGCCGACAGTTCGGTTGACGTTGGCGATCGTGGTGGAAAACCGGACGGGTTTCCCGGAGTCCAGCGCCTCGCGGCTCATCACGATCAACTGTTGATCCAGCGCCTTGTCCAGGCCATGGTCCTGGCTGGAGCTGTTGTACAAATCCTGATTCATGAAGGCGGACTCCGGCTCGTGCAGAACCGGTGTCAGGTCGAGTTTGTGCGCCTTCCAGTGCGCGCGGGCCAATGTCGTGTCCAGCGACCCGACTTGGCCAACCGCCTCGTTGAGGGTGCGGAAGCCGAGCTGCGCCATGTACTCGCGGACTTCTTCGGCGACGAACAGGAAGAAGTTCTCCACGAACTCCGGCTTGCCGGTGAACCGCTCGCGCAGCACCGGGTTCTGG
This sequence comes from Mycobacterium sp., assembly GCF_035314665.1. GTDB lineage: Bacteria > Actinomycetota > Actinomycetes > Mycobacteriales > Mycobacteriaceae > Mycobacterium. The sequence continues at coordinate 33,135 of NZ_DATFZD010000160.1, forward strand.
GTGGCCACCCCGACTGGGCAGGTGTCCAGGTGGCACACCCGCATCATGATGCAGCCGGACACCACCAGCGGTGCGGTGGCGAAGCCGAACTCCTCGGCGCCCAGCAGCGCCGCGATCATCACGTCCCGGCCGGTTTTGAGTTGGCCGTCGACCTGGACGACGATCCGGTCGCGTAACCCGTTGAGCAGCAATGTCTGCTGGGTTTCGGCCAGCCCGAGCTCCCACGGTGCGCCGGCGTGCTTCATCGACGTCAGCGGTGTGGCGCCGGTGCCGCCGTCGTGCCCGGAGATCAACACGACGTCGGCGTGCGCCTTCGAGACGCCGGCAGCCACGGTGCCGACACCGTTCTCGGAGACCAGCTTCACGTGGATACGCGCCGACGGGTTGGCGTTCTTCAGGTCGTGGATCAGCTGGGCCAGGTCCTCGATCGAGTAGATGTCGTGGTGCGGAGGCGGTGAGATCAACCCCACCCCGGGGGTGGAGTGCCGTACCTCGGCGATCCACGGGTACACCTTGCCGCCCGGAAGTTGGCCGCCCTCACCGGGTTTGGCGCCCTGCGCCATTTTGATCTGGATGTCGGAGCAGTTGGTCAGGTAGTGCGAGGTGACGCCGAACCTGGCCGACGCCACCTGCTTGACGGCGCTGCGACGCCAATCACCGTTCGGGTCGCGCTCGAAACGGCTGACAGCCTCGCCGCCCTCGCCGCAGTTCGACCGGCCGCCCAGCCGGTTCATCGCGATGGCCAGCGTCTCGTGCGCCTCGGCGGAGATCGAGCCGTAGCTCATCGCGCCGGTGGCAAAGCGCTTGACGATCTCGCTGGCCGGCTCGACCTCGTTGAGTGGGATCGGCGGACGAATCCCCTCGCGGAACTTCAGCAGGCCGCGCAGCGAAGCCATCCGCTCGCTCTGATCGTCGACCAGCCGGCTGTAGTCCTTGAAGATCTTGTACTGGCCGGTGCGGGTGGAGTGCTGCAACTTGAAGACGGTGTCCGGGTTGAACAGGTGGTATTCGCCTTCACGGCGCCATTGGTATTCGCCACCGACCTCGAGCTCGCGGTGTGCGCGTTCGTCGGGCCGATCCAGGAAAGCCAGCTCGTGCCGGACCGCGACGTCCGCGGCGATGTCGGCCAGGCCGATTCCGCCAGTGGGGCAGGTCAATCCGGTGAAGTACTCGTCGAGAACATCCTCGGCGACGCCGACGGCCTGGAACAGCTGGGCGCCGGTGTAGGAAGCCAACGTCGAGATGCCCATCTTGGACATCACCTTCAGCACACCCTTGCCGGCGGCCTTGATGTAGTTCGTCAGCGCCTTCTCGCGGTCCAGACCCTGCAGCACGCCACGGTCCAGCATGACCTCGATCGACTCGAACGCCATGTACGGGTTGACCGCCGCCGCGCCGAAGCCGATCAACGCGGCCATATGGTGCACCTCGCGGGCGTCCCCCGCCTCGACCACCAGTCCGACTTTGGTACGGCTGCGTTCGCGCACCAGATGGTGGTGCACCGCGGAGACCGCCAGCAGCGACGGGATCGGGGCCATCTTCTCGTCGGATTCCCGATCGGACAGGATGATGATCCGTGCGCCGTCGGCGATCGCCGCCGAGCTCTGCGCACGCACCTCGTCGAGCGCCGCCTCTAGGCCGGCGCCGTTGTCGGCGACCGGGTACAGACAGCGAATCACCTTGGACCGCAGACCATGCCGGCGGCCGTTGACCTCGACGTCCGGATCGAGATTGATCAGCTTGGCCAGCTCATGGTTACGCAGAATCGGCTGCGACAACGAGATCTGGCGACACGAATCCTCGTTCGGGTTGAGCAGGTCGCCCTCTCCGCCGGTGGTGCCCTGCAGGCTGGTCACCACCTCTTCGCGGATCGCGTCCAACGGTGGGTTGGTCACCTGCGCGAACAACTGCTGGAAGTAGTCGAACAGCATCCGCGGCCGCTGGGAGAGCACCGCGACCGGCGTATCGGTTCCCATCGAGCCGATAGGCTCGGCGCCGGTCCGGGCCATCGGCGCCACCAACAGGTTGAGCTCTTCGTAGGTGTAGCCGAAAACCAGCTGGCGCAACACAACTCGATGGTGCAGCATCCGCACGTAGTCGCCCTGGGGCAGTTCGGCCAGCGGAATCAGCCCGTTGTCCAGCCACTGCTGGTAGGGCTGTTCGGCGGCCAGCTCGGCCTTGATCTCCTCGTCCGAGACGATGCGACCCTGCGCGGTGTCGACCAGGAACATCCGGCCGGGTTGCAACCGCATCCGGCGGACCACCGTCGACGGGTCGAGGTCCAGCACGCCGGCCTCGGAAGCCATCACGACCAGGCCGTCGGCGGTGACCCAGATCCGCGACGGGCGTAGGCCGTTACGGTCGAGCACCGCGCCGATGATGGTGCCGTCGGTGAACGTCATCGACGCCGGGCCGTCCCACGGCTCCATCAGCGAGGAGTGATATTGGTAGAACGCCCGCCGGGCCGGATCCATCGACTCGTGGCGCTCCCACGCTTCGGGGATCATCATCAGCACCGCGTGCGCGAGGCTGCGCCCGCCGAGGTGCAGCAGTTCGAGCGCCTCGTCGAAACGCGCGGTGTCCGACGCGCCCGGGGTGCAGATCGGGAACAGCTTGTCGACGTCGTCGTGGGAGCCGAAGACGTCGGTGTTGATCAAC
>NZ_DATFZD010000161.1:0-9944 GCF_035314665.1 Mycobacterium sp.
CGGATCCGGCTCTTCCTCGGCTAGCAGCTGGTCCAAGCTTTCAGGCGTCGGCCCCAAGGAGCCACGACCGTATGGACGCTCGGGCGGCGAATATCCCTCGTCGAGTACGTCGTCGACGCCGCGGTCGATGAGGGTGTCCTCTGGCTGCAGTTGGTCGTCCTCATCCGCGCTGTATTCGCCAGCCGACGCTTCCCTAGCGCCATCCGGAGTACTCATCACTCAACAATGTCACTGGACCCGGGAAGCGCCAGGGTGGGGGTGAGAGATCGCATGCTTCGACTCCTTCAGATTCGACCGAAAACGATTACTGATGTGCGATACACCGGTAAGCCTGCAGCCAAATCTGCGGTCGCCAGCTTGCGCACGACCTGCTCCGTGGCATGCCCCGTTCCTCATTGTTGACAGTCACAGTCACCCAGCACTCAGCTTTCGCGGAGCCGAGCGCCCACCAGCACGGGTGCCGCGGCGTCCCCAAAAGCGGCTATCGGCTACTGCGCGTTGACCGCAAGAAACTCGAGCACAGCCGAATTGAACGCGGCCGGTGACTCCAGATGCGGCACGTGACCCGTTTCGGGCACCCCGACGAAACGGCCCTTGGGCATTCTGGCCGCGAACCCCTTGGCCATTGCCGCGATATTGCCCTTGGCCCCTTGATCTTTGGGGGCAGTGTACTTCGCGCCCACGTAAGTGCGGTCGGACAGGCCGCAAACGAATAGCGACGGGAGCGGTAGCGAACCAACGAAGTCCACGGCAGGCTGGTTGAGAAGCATGTCGGTGGCCGCAGCGGAGCTTTGCACCCAGCGCTCGAACTCGGGCCCTCGACCCACGGCCCTGCGCACCGCGACAAAGGGTTCGATGAGTCGCGGAGCTTTGTTCACGAAATAGTGCGCCATGTGTTGGCGGATCTGATCGGCAGTCATAGAGCGTTCGTCATCTGCCCAATCCTGATGCCCTACCGGGCGCATCAGCCCCGCTGTGTCTACAGACTGGCGATCTGTACAGCTGATATGTAGGCACTGTTTGTCAAGAGGCAGGTGAAAGCCGCCCCGGTTTGGTGCCGGGGCGGCTTTCGTTTGATCGATGTCGGGTCCGGTGCCGCAGCGGTCGTTGGTCAACGACGGTGGAGTCAGACGGATATGCGCGGGTTGGGTACCGCAAGACGATGATTCGGCGCGAACGGTGGCTGCTCTCTAGAGACGGGCGTCACGGAGAGACTTGGGTCGAGTCTCGTTGTGGCTCATAGCTGTAACGCAGATCCAGTTCGCCTACCTCGCCGTGGCCGGACTCGATGCCGATCAAGTCATCGTGGCGCGGTTAGTTCAGGGTGGCCAGCGACCAGCACCAGCCGGCCAGTTCGCGGGCGATGGCGACGTTGGCCACCAGGGGGTTCTTCTTGCGCTCCAAAAAGCGGCACCACTGCTGATGCAGGCGTCGGTTTCCGGCGTGCCCACGCGCTTTGAGCGCGGGGTCGACTTTGACCCAGCGGGCCCGCATCGTCGGGCCGGGATTGCGGTAGGCCGCGCGGTGATGCCAGGCAGCCTCGATCAACAGCCTGCGCACGTGGGCGTTGCCGGCCTTGGTGATGGCGCCCTGTACCCGAGATGCTCCCGAGGAGTACTCGGTGGGGACCAACCCGACGTAGGCCCCGATCGAGGCGCCGGTGAAGCGGCTCCAGTCACCGATCTCAACGCTTAGCGCCAGCCCGGTCAGCGCCGAGATACCGCGCAGGCACCCGAGCCGGTCGACGGCATCGGCCCACCGGGGTGAGGCTGCCACGGCGACGATCTGCTCATCGAGGCGATCGCGCGCCGTTGTCGCGTTCAGCACGGCATCGAAGTGATGCTCGAACGCCGATGTCGTGTGGACGTCGTCGAAACGCTGCCGGCGTAGCCAAATTTCATGCAGCCCGGTCCAGCCCTGCCCGCCGGAATACACACGGCCTTGCCGCAACAGCAGTTTGGATAACCGATGCCGCACCCGCATCAGATCAGCACGGGCATCCTCACGGGCCCGCACCAGATCACGTACGGCCTCGACATCCCGTTCGGGCACCGACACGGCGGTGATCGCACCCAAGCGCAGCAACCGGGTTAGATGGGCGGCGTCGCGAGCATCGGTCTTGATCCGATCCCCAGCAGGGCGGATCAGTTTCGACGGCGCAGCCACCACGCACTCGATCTGGGCGTCAGCGAGAGCTCGCGCCAGCCCGAATCCCGTCGGACCAGCCTCGTAGGTCACCCGCACCGGGCCACGCAACTGGCCTAACCATCCGAGGATCTCGCCGTGATCCGGGCACAACCGCGCCCGTGACGTCGACCCATCACTTTCGTCAACCGCATGCGCAACCACCGAAAGCGCATGCACATCCAACCCGACACTCGTACCGTTAAAACTCACCGGAGGCCTCCTGATCTGCAACTGTGGCTCTACCGGAGCGAGTGTCCACCCGCCACCGGCAACCCACGTCCAATTGCAGCCCGAGGCCTTCGGCCTCGAGTCAGCCTCCATACCAACTTGTGTAATAGGCGGTAGGTGATCGCGGTCTGCAGCCGTGATCACCGAGCACCGATTCGAGATCGCTCGCCCCATACCTGTCGCCCATGACCGTGTGGGTTGACTCCTAGACGGCTTGTGCCTCGGATCGGTGCGCCCCGCGCGAGGAGTGGCTGAAGAGAGGCCTGCAAAGCCGAAAGTTGGTGTGCCCTTCTCGCTTTCCATCCAGAAATTCGAGGCGAGGAGCCAAATAGGTGTCAACGACATCGACGACCCCGGAGCGCATGGTGATAGCGATCGATCCCCACAAGGCGTCCTGGACCGCCGCAGTGGTCGATGCGTCGCTGCAGCCCGTGGCAACGATTCGAGTCTCAGTGAGCCGCGACGGCTACCGTGCATTGCGTCGCTTCGCCCGCCGGTGGCCCGATCCGACCTGGGCAATCGAAGGCGCATCTGGCCTGGGTGCGCCGCTGACAGCGCGGCTACGCACCGACGGGATCGACGTCGTCGACGTGCCCGCCAAGCTCGCCGCCCGAGTACGGATGCTGTCGACCGGCCACGGCCGCAAGAACGACGATGCCGACGCTGTGAGCGTGGCGATCGCCGCGCGCAGCGCACCTAGGTTGAATTCCGCCGCGGTCGACGGGGCTGTGACTGCCCTACGCGCGATCGTCGACCACCGCGACGACCTGGTCAAAACCCGCACCCAAACCGTCAACCGCCTCCACGTTGTGCTCACCAACCTCACCCCGGCAGGCGCCAACCGTGAACTCACAGCCGAGCGGGCCGCCGAACTCCTGCGCGGGATCCGTCCCCGCGATGCAGCCGGCAAGACCCTGCGGAGCCTGGCCGCCGATCTCGTCGCTGAGATACGCCAGTTGGATCGCCGCATCGCCAAGGCCGCCGCCGACATCCAGACCGCTGTCACCGCCTCCGGCACCACTCTCACCGAGCTATGCGGTGTCGGTGCATTAACCGCGGGCAAGATCCTGGGCCGGGTCGGCACCATCGATCGATTCCGCTCCGCCGCCGCGTTCGCCACCTACACCGGTGCCGCACCAATCGACGTGTCCTCCGGAGACGTTGTCCGACACCGGCTCTCCCGCGCCGGCGACCGCCAACTCAACCTCTGCCTCCACGTCATGGCCCTCACCCAGATACGACAGGACACCCCGGGTAGGGCCTACTACCTGCGGAAGCGAACCGACGGCAAGAGCCACAAAGAAGCGATGCGATGCCTCAAACGGCGGCTCTCCGACGTCGTCTACCGGCAACTGCGTCGCGACGCAAACAGACTAGAGGCAGGCCCGGGAGGACACTCGGGGGCGGCTCTGTCGTCCAGCGCGGCCAGCTGAAACCCCGCACGCTGACTCTTCGGACAAGTCACTTCCCGGACCCACCAGCAGCCACCATACAACCGACCAACCCAGGTCTTGACACAGAGAGGCGCCGTCTAGATGGACAATTCTCATGCTGATGCGTCCAGCGTGTGTCAGCGGGTCGTCGCGTGTCTTAGGACATCGCTAGGACACGACGAACAAAGGGAAAGAAGCATGGCGGCGTGTCGTCACCGATGTTGGCCACACTTCTGACTCGCTTGCCGGCGTCAAGTGATCAGCAGACACAACTCGTTGACCTTGTTGCTTGCTGGGGTCAACGGGCCGCAGGCTCTGCTGCGCCGCGATGGCTTACTGCGGGTGCTTCACCAGGTAGTCCGCGACGGGGATCGGTGAGGTCGCGGAGTAACCGGTGGGCAGGCGCACGTCACCGGCAGTCGTGTTGAAATAGACCTCCCACCGGTAGTACCCGGCAAACGCAGCGGGATCGGCTGCGAGCACCGCTGCGTAGTCGTTGACCGCCTGCACGTATTGGTTCGAGTTGTTGTACCGGTACAGCGCGTATTCGCGGTCGTCGGCGAAGCCGTTAACGGCGAGGCAGCGGCCGGCCGCCATGATGCTGTCGTGGGGCGAGAGGATGTCGCCGCCCTCGCCGTAGGCGCCAAAGGTCGAGGGCAAGAACTGCATAGGGCCTAGCGCGCCAGCGGTGCTCACGCCGGCGACGCGGCCGAAGCCGGTCTCGATCAGGTTGATCGCCGCCAGATAGGTCCATCCGACGCCGGACACCGATTCCGCCTCGCGGTAGTAACCCCGCAGCTCGTCGGCCGGCGTCGGCGGGTCGATGCGCCACGCAGGCAGCGTATCTTGCGTTTGGCCCTCGCTCATCGCGGTGAGCTGCCGACGCGCGTCGACATTGCGGTCGTAGATTTCGAGAAGCGACGGCGGGATTCGCGGGCGCGCGGTCGGGTCCCACTCGGGGTGCCGTCCGAGGGCGTAGTAGGCCGCTTGCTGGCGGCGCGCCACCGCCTTTAACACAGCCTCCGACGACGACGGGTCGCGCAGCACGTGCTCGTCGGCAACAAGGTCGTCGGCCAGGCGCGCGGGGTCGGATGCCAGCCGCCACTGCGGGGGGTCGGATGCCAGCAGCGGCTGCGCGGGCGGGAGCGTGGTCGCTGTGGCGGTCGCCATCGTTGTGGTTGACGGCCTGGTCGACTCTGAGCAGCCGACGAGTGCGAACATGATCGTGACGACGAGAAGCAGCGTGGCGCGGCGAATCGTACCGATGCTCGCGACAGCCGACCGCAGCACGGTGGCGTCGACACGGTTGTGGCTCAATGTGTTTACTTCCCGGCGATTGCGTGAAATTGTTTGCGGTCCAGGTCTTGCGGGCCTGCAGCGAGTGTATTGCTCCCACCCCTCGTTGAAAGTAGCGTTGACCGCATGTCTTCGGGGCCTGTTTATTACCAGCGCTGTCCTCGGTGGAGGTCCGCTCGGTGAGGCCGTTACAGCGGGCCCTTTAGGACAGCTTCGCGTGGCGTTACCGGGCGCAGCGTGGATGATCGGGCGGATGCTCGGCGGAATGGTAGGGCTGGTGAGCGCCCCCGGACAACGGAAAGTTGCTGGGCCCGGCCGCCCCGACGAGACCTTTTCGGTCACCATCGTGCTGCGGCGCCGGCCTGACGCCGGGGCGGTACCGGACTTCAGGCATTTCGTGATCACGCCGCTCAGCCGGCGGCGCGGGCTGTCCCCGATGGACTTTGGGTAGGCACGGCACTGTGATTCTTCTACGGGAGTCTCCGGAGAGGAATCACAGTGTCGGCACCAGCCCGCCGTCGCAGCGCAGCGCTGCTCCGGTCACGTAGGACGCCGGCGCGCTGCACAAGAAGGCGGCCACGGCGCCGAACCCGTCGGGCTCTCATACCGGCCTGCGGGAGTCTCACCGGTTGAGGATTGCTCGACGTCGGCGACCGGGATGCCGGACCGAGCCGCGGCCGCTTCATTGATCTGGCGCGCGCGGGGCGTTGCGATTCGGCCGGGCAGTAGAGAGACAGCATTTGAACCTGCGACCACTTGACCCCCAGGTTAAAGAATGGTGTTCGCACATGTGTGTGGCTGCGCGCTGCCGTGCGGTGTCGTTCCAGTCCGCTGGCATGTAAAGCGCAGGTCAAAGCCACTTTCCAGACACCACCGAACGTCAGCGCACACATGCGGACACCACGCGGAAAAACCCGCGAATTCCAACCCAACTGGCGCACAAACTGGCGCAACTGGCGCAAAAATTGGCGCAACTGGCGCACTCCCCAGGCAGAGAAAGGTCCGGAAACGACGCGATCATTGGTACACCGGAGGCATGTACGACGTCGGCGAACTGGTCCTCTCCACCGAGGGGCAGTGGATGGTCCGCCCACCCCAACACTGCGCCAACGGCCACCGGCTCGCCGGTCGCTGCATCGTCGGCACACTGCCATGCCGCTGTCAGGACCGTCACCTCACGTGGTGCTGCAACACCTGCGGACACACCACCTACGGCCCGGCGCTCAGCCCGCACTGCTCACTGATGAACGGGCCAGCGCCTAACAGGTGACAGGTGAGAGTTGACCAGCGTGCATTCCACCCCCAAGACCGTGCGCTACACTTGGCCCTGTGAGCACCGGCATCGGCAAAACCCAGCGGCGCATCCTCGACGCGCTACACGCATCCGAGAACAGCGTGCTCACCGTGATCAAGCTGGCCGAAAAACTGGGCCTGCGCGATAACCAAGTCCGACGCGCCGTGCACGCACTGGCCGATCGCGAGCTGGTGGTGCTCACCAAGGAGCATGCCCGCTGGGCCGGCGTCGGCCAGTACGGGCCACTCCGCCGTCGCGACAACGGCTACTACGACCTCGACACCGGCAAGCAGGTGGAGTACGGGCCGGAAGTGCCGACCGCCGACTTCGACAGCCACTGGGACGAGCTAGACCGCGGCTGGAATCGCGTCGAATACGTACACGCTGGGATGCCCACCGGAGTCTCGTTACTCGTTTGGACGCCGGAGGCAGCAGCAGCGGAAGCGGCAAAATCGGCCGCGTTCCGCAAAGCGCATTCCTAAGAGCCTTGGCTTCGAGAGGCGATACCGCCCTCCGGCTTTTTAGCTGCCCTGCGCAGGGTTCACCCCGCAATCCCAGCCAATTCCGTAAATAAATTGTACTCAGCGGGTGAGAAAGGCCCGAGGACGGCTGGACCAATCCGGGATGTTTGTGCCGTCCCCGGACGGGTCTGAATTTTACGGCACCACACCCAGCCGCCACGCCGCCGCATATTTCATCACAACTGTGAATTAAACTTTGAGGTATGCCCAGCCCGGCTTACCTCGACCTTGGCGGTTTGGTCGACCGTCCACGCTGGCCTAGCACCTATTCCGTCGACGTGATTCAACGGCCCTGCCTACGATGTTCGGCTGCACCATTTCATGTTTGCTTGAATCCCGCGACGGGCAGGCCCGCGAAGTTACCCTGCCTCGCGCGGATTAGCGCCAGCTAAACAATTCCCATTGTGTCAGCTGCGTTACTCGCCGCGGATGCGACCCGGCCGCCCCTCGCGGATTCTTTGAAGTGCCATTTGAACGCCGCGCTTGGTGAGTCCGACCGCCTTGCCAATTTTTCCAGCGTCCCAACCTTTGTCATTCAGCATCACGATCAGACGGTCTCTTTGGTCGGCACTCATCGTCGCCGGGGCCGCAGGCCGGATCCGCTTCTGCAGCTCCTCGCTTCCGCTGACCTCATCCGCACCATGCCGGGACATGAGCTAAGCGTAGATCGCCCAGCCCCGGTACGGCCGGCACGACAAGCGGGGAGCGGCTAGCATTGCCGGTCCACCGGACCCGGTAGCTCGGGCACCGCGCTCTCGTTGTAAGACTTGTTGTTTGGCGGAAGCTCAGTTCCGCATGGCCCACAAACCAAGCCCGCCACCGTCATGGCATCACCTCGGCCCACTGCATGTGCCCCTCGAAGCCAAGCGAATTGGCGATTTCACAGTAGCGGTCTCGGTAGTGGCGATATTCGGCATGAGCGCCACGGGCGCGGGCCAATAGCGCCCGCAGCCGTCGGACGTATACCTCGTTGAGCACAAATCCGGGATCGGTCGGCACGGCCGCCAACTGATCGACCGCGCTTTGCGCCTCATCAAAATCTTCATCGCCACCGCGTTGCAGCAGCGCCTCTGCAAGGACGCTGGTCGCCAACGCAATCCAAATGGACCCACCCCATTCGAACATGCGGTTGACGACTGACCGTGACAGTTCGACGCCGCCGTCGCAGTCCCCGGATCTAACCTTTTCCCGTGCGATTTCGATGTCGATTGGCGGCACAATAACCTCGGTGATCCGCTCATTGGAGGGGCGCACCGCTGAGAGCAGCGCGAGGCCCGCGTTAGTCTCTGTACCCCCTCGGTGCACTAGGGTGACACCTCGCGCCGAGCGCGCTAGCTCAACTGCGAGGTCGTCGCCGGATTGCTCTGCCTTGGCCAATACTTCTGACGTCTCATGCAACGCATTGTCGTCGGGCAGCACCATCCCGTACGGAACGCCGATGAAGTACTTGTACCAGCTCACCCCGGCAAGCATCATGGGTGGGAATCTGTGCGCCATCGCGATTGCGCTGTCGAGATCGTCCCGCCAACCGCGAATTCCGAGACATGCGCGGGCGAATCCGCGTATCGCGATCGCATGTGTCAACGGCGACGGGACGATCATGTTGCCTTTGGCGGCATCACCCTCGGCAAGGTCGATCAGTCGTTGCGATAACCGAAGGGCTTCTGCCATCTCGCCAATCTCGTATTTTGCGACGAGCGCCCCGGATGACAGTGCAAGGATCAATGACGAGTCACCGATCGATTCCAGTAGTTCGATGTGTTCCGTGGCCAGACGAGATGCCTCGCGGCGACGCCCGTGCACGGTTTCCGTCATCAACTGGCCGAGCATACCGATGGCCAGAGACCGCTGATCCCCCGCTGCAGTGCACAGGTCGCGAAGCTCGTCAAAGCCTGTGTACAAGCCGGGTCCTCCGACACGAAATGCGCTTGCACACAATAGTGTTCGCGGTGCGATCCGCATTGGCAACCGGTCCGGATAATCAGCGGGTAACCGGTCGGCGACCTGCTGAGCGCGTCGCCAGCTCGCATGTGCTGCGGCGATGTCGCGATTCGTCAACCAGGTCCCGGCGCGCATGTGCCAGCCGTAGGCGGCGTGCCCATCACCGGCGGCCTCCAGATGTTCGGCGATCAACGCAGCATTCTCCTCAGCCGCTGCCGGATCACGGGCTTCGATGGCGGTGGCCAGACGCCGGTGCAGCTCGGCGCGATCCGACTTCAGCTGTGACTCGTAAGCCACGGTGCGGATCAGCGGATGATGGAACACATATGCGGGATTGCGGGTGAACGTGATCTGATCGATCAACTCGCCGCTCACCAGATCGTCCAAAACAGGATCAAGACCCAGCGTTTCCAACAAGTCCCGGCCGAACTTCGAGCCGATGACCGCCGCAGCACTCAACGTGCGCTTGGCCGCCGGGGCAAGCCGGTCGATGCGGGCGGCGATGGTCGCCTGCAAGGTGGCCGGCACACTGACCTCACCGACATCGGCGATCAATTCGTAGGCGCTGCGGTTGCCCCGTAGAACGCCGCGCTCGGCCAGTTCGCGCACGATCTCCTCAGCGAAGAACGGATTACCGGCAGCCCTGTCGGCGATCTTCTGGCCCAGTGCACCAACCGAGGGGTCGGGGCCGAGCAGCTCTGAGACCAGTGCCGCGGTTTCCGAATCACTCAGCGGCGCAAGGGCGATGGTTTGAGCACCGTGCACCCGAGCCAACGCCCCCTCGTACTCCGGTCGGTAGGTGGCCAGCACCAGCGAGGGCGTCTGCGGGATCACGGTCAGAAAATCGGCGATCATCGACTCGCTGACCTCGTCGATCCAATGGGCGTCCTCAACGACGTAGACCGCGGGCGTTTCCCGAGCCAAGGAAGCGGCATTCAGCAGCGCCGTCAACCGTCGCCGACGGGCGTCGGGATCGATTGCCGGTAACGGAGCATTCGGGTCGGCGATGCCCAGTAGGTCATCAAGCAGCAGCAAGTCCTCGGG
>NZ_DATFZD010000162.1:0-65509 GCF_035314665.1 Mycobacterium sp.
CGGACGGCAATGACGCGCTGATCGCCAAGGTGCCGATGCGTCGAAGGGGAGAGCCCGAGGAAATCGCGAACGCCGTCGTGTTCATTTCGTCCCCCGAGGCTTCCTACATTTCCGGCACAGTGTTCGAAGTGGATGGTGGCACGTCGGCCGCCTGATTACCCACCCCTGAACTAGCCAGGGCCGCAACAATGTTCGCAAGCGTTCACCCTCAAGATGGAATCTTCCGGCCTCGTACGTAGGACCCGACGATGTACAACAGGGCACCCAAGAGTATTGCGAACTTGATGATCGCCGCGCCGCGAGCCCGACGCGCGTTGAGGTCGATGTTGTTGCCCGCCAGAACTTTTAAGAGCGCAACGCCCTCCACCGCGTCGGTGATAACAGCGGGAGCGACGCCAAGCCGAACTGCGGCTGGGTGGCCCAGCCGGCGCCGGGCGCCGTCCACCAGCAATGTGGTCAAAGCGCCATAGGTGGCCATGTAGCCGAAGTCGAGCTGAAGGGAACGACGCGCCGCCCGTCGACCATCATCTCCCCACGCGCTCATAATCCGTTGTGCGCGTTCGCCGTTGCCCGTCAATTCGAAAGCAATGATGCCCGGTCCGCCGCAACGGTGCATCTTTCGCTCGAGCGCCAGCATCACCGACGTGTAACCGGCGAAAGCCGATAGGGCCCAAATCAGGCGATTGCCGAAAAAGCTCACGCGAGGTTGCCTGAGGCATTGACGCTCCTTCCTCCAGACTTGACTACCTAGGAGCGAACCACGGTCGGCGCCAAACCGGTACCGGCGATGAGGAATACGACGGATCTGTACAAGCGACCGCGAACCGATCGCTTCATCCTTGAAAGGTGTTGTACGAATCCAAGATCGCGCCCGAGTTGGACCATGTGCAAGAGACATTGCTGATTCCGCTGTACGCCAGGGCGCGTGACGCGGCTCGGCGTCACGCGGTGCTTCACGATGAACGGGCGCGCGAGCTTGTCGACGGCATCGACTATGACTTCACCCCGTTCGGCGGCCCCTCGCTGCCGGGTTGCGTGCTTCGATCGGCCATCCTCGACGGCTGGGTGCGCGGGTTCATGTCTCGGCATCCAGCTGGAACCGTCGTCGAACTTGGTACGGGCTGAACACCCGGTTCGATCGGCTCGACAACGGCGCGGTCCGGTGGTTCGATCTCGATCTTCCCGACGCGATTGCGCTGCGCCGACGGTTCTTCGCCGACCGACCGCGGTGCACAATGCTGGCGGGTTCGGTGCTTGACACCGATTGGTTCGACACCGTTGCCGCTACTCGCGGTCCGTATTTGTTCGTCTGCGAAGCCGTCTTCGTCTACCTGGCCGAGGAACAGGTCCGCAGTGTGCTGTCGCATGTTAGGGCCCGCAGCTACGCTTAGCCACACCGTGCGTTTAGAGGCGAAGCGGCGGGTACGGGTGCGATGAAGCTGGTTGACCGGCGGGCCGAGTGCAGCATGCTGGACCGGCTGGTGGAGGCGGTGTGCGCTGAAAACGGCGTGAGTTGTGCGGCCATCCCCGCCGAGGCGACTGAGCGCACCGTGGGCGAGCTCATCGCCAACCCGAGCCCTGCGGAACGACAGGACGTTCGCCATGCGCTGCTCGGCCTCGAGGTCGTAGTACCCGACGGACATGCGCCGGCCCGTTTCGGCGGTGAAACCGTGAAAGACGTTGCCGGCTATGACACCAAGCGCCTCTTCATCGGCGGCCGCGGCGCCTTGGGCGCCATCACCAGCGCCATCTTCAAGATCACCGTCAACGCCGCCTAATACCCACAGAAGGAGAATGTGCCATGACGACAGAACCCACCGCGACGGGCAACGGCCACTCGCGGAAGCGCCCCCCGCGCGATGCCGGCGCCGGGGGCGGTCCCCCGGTCACCGGGGATCACTTCGCCGGTGATGGCGAAGGAACGATCATGCGGGCGTTTCTGCGGGCGGGTGGTTTGAGCAAGGAAGAGGTGCGGCGGCGCCCGATAATCGGGATCTGCTCGAGCTTCAGTGAGCTCAACCCCTGCAACATGGGCCTGCGCGATCTCGCCGAATCGGTGCGACGAGGAGTCACCACGGCCGGCGGGACTGCTGTGGTGTTCCCGACCATCTCGCTGAACGAGAACATGCTCAAGCCGACCTCGATGCTGCTGCGCAACCTGATGTCGATGGACGTCGAGGAGATGATCCGATGCAGCCCCATCGACGGGGTGGTGCTGCTGGCCGGTTGCGACAAAACCGTACCGGCACAGTTGATGGGTGCGACCAGCGCCGGCAAGCCGGCCATCATGCTGACCGCGGGCCCGCGCAGCTGCGGCTTTTTCCAAGGACGTTCCATTGTCACGACCGACATCTGGGACCTCGCGCCGGACCGCTTCGCGGGCCGCATCGATGACCAGGAGTGGGACGAGCTGGAAGGGACCTTCGCCCCCACCGTCGGGGTCTGCAATGTGATGGGGACCGCCACGACAATGGCCATCGCCGCGGAGGTCCTCGGCATGGCGTTGCCGGGCTCGGCAGCGGTGCCGGCGGTCGAACAGCGCCGGCGAGACCTCGGCGAGCGCACCGGTGTACGTGCAGTGGAGTTGGCCCGCACCGGCATTCGCCCCGACGACGTGATGACTCCGGATGCCTTCGATAACGCCATCCGGGTGTTGTCGGCTACCGGTGGCTCGACGAACGAGTTCATCCACCTGGTCGCGGTCGCCGGGCGGCTCGGGATCTCGTTGGGGCTCGATCGATTTGAGGAGCTCGGCGAACAGACCCCGCAGGTGCTCGGTGTGCGACCCTCTGGCGAGTTCGCGCTGGAGGACTTTGACCATGCCGGCGGCGTCCCCGCTCTGTTGGCGGTCCTGGAGCCGTTGCTGAACCGCGAGGTCGTCTTGGCCGACGGGCGGACGGTGGCCGATGTCGCTGCCGATGTTCGCAGCGCGAAGCCAAAGCCCAGTCCCTGCCTGCGGTCGCTCGACGATCCGTTCCTGGACAAGAGTGGCCTGGTTGTATTGCGCGGTTCGCTGGCTCCCCGGGGCGCGATATTCAAGCGATCGGCGGCGCCGCGCAAGTTCTGGACCCATCGCGGTCCGGCCCTGGTGTTCGACTTCCACAATGCACACGAGCGGGCTGCGGATCCGAACCTGCAAGCCTCACCGGACAGCGTCATCGTGTTACGCAATGCGGGAATCGTGGGTGCTCCCGGTATGCCCGAGATCGATTTCGTGCCAATACCTGCGGTGCTTCGCGAGGCGGGCGTCACAGAGCTGGTGTGCGTGACCGACGGACGGATGAGCGGAACCGAAGGCGGCCCCACGGCATTACACGTCACCCCGGAAGCGGCCGTCGGCGGCCCCATCGGACTCGTCCGCGACGGCGATGAGATCGTGCTCGACGCCATCACCGGCCGACTCGATCTGCTGGTCGACGAAGAAGAACTGGCTCGTCGGGCCGCCGAAGCGCCACCCGGCGATTCGAAACCGGCTCGTGGCTATGAGCGGCTGCACGTCGAACACGTATTGCA
This sequence comes from Mycobacterium sp., assembly GCF_035314665.1. Taxonomy (GTDB): domain Bacteria; phylum Actinomycetota; class Actinomycetes; order Mycobacteriales; family Mycobacteriaceae; genus Mycobacterium. Next base: position 3,514 of record NZ_DATFZD010000162.1, read on the forward strand.
AGCCGACCAGGGCTGCGACTTGGACTTCCTGGTCGATTACGACTGGCAGCAGCAGTCCCTGGACTCGCAGCACGCAATAAAGGAGCTACACCAATGAGCGAGATTCGGGCGTTGCTGTTCGACACCTTCGGAACACTGGTGGATTGGCGCAGCGGGCTAGTCACCCAACTCGAGCAGTGGGGTAGGGTGCGCAATATCGACGCCGATTGGCCCGCCCTGGTGCTGGCCTGGCGGCGCGATCACGTTCCGGCGTTAACCAAAGTGCGTACCGGGCAACGCGAATGGGCCAACTACGATGAACTGCAAAGCGAAACCATGCGCCAGCTTGCCCCGCAATTCGGGTTGCCCGCACTCAGCGACGACACCCTCGACCACCTGGCCAGAATGTGGCACCAACTACCCGGCTGGCCTGACACCAGCGAGGGCATGGCACGGTTGCGCAAGAAATATCTTGTCGCACCGCTTTCCAATGGCCACCTCGCCCTGGTGATGGGACTGGCCCGGTCCGCAAATATGACCTTCGACGCCGTTTTCGGCGCCGACGTCTTCCGGCAATACAAACCCGACCCGAAAACCTATCTCGGCGCGGTCGCTCTGCTCGGATGCTCACCGACCGAGGTGCTCTTTGTGGCCTCTCACCCCTCGGATCTCGAGGCTGCTGCGTCGTGCGGACTGCGCACCTGCTTTGTCTCCCGGCCCCTGGAATACGGCGCCGGCGTCGTGATGGAGCAACCGCCGGCCGAAGGAGACTTCGATCTCATGGTCGGCGATCTCCTGGAGTTGGCGACCGTCATGGAAAACAAAGCGCTACAACATATCTGACCACTAAATACGGAGGACCTCATGGCTGAAACCGTCATTCAATACGTCTTGCGGCGGCTCAACGAGATTGGTATCGACGACGTCTTCGGCGTTGCCGGGGACTACGCGTTTCCGGTCAATGATGCGATCGTCGGGCACCCGGCCATCAATTGGGTCGGATGCTGCAACGAGCTCAATGCCGCCTACGCCGCGGATGGGTATGCCCGCGCGCGCGGCGTCGGCGCGTTGTGCACCACCTTCGGGGTGGGCGAACTGGCCGCGATGAGCGGTATCGCAGGTGCCTACGCCGAGCATCTGCCGGTGTTCCATCTGGTCGGCACGCCGAATTCGGCGACGCAGGAGGGCCGCGCGCTGGCGCACCACACGCTGGGCAACGGCGAATTCGACCTGTTCCACAAGATGGCCGAGCCGATCGTGTGTGCCAGTGCCGCGCTGACGCCGCAGAACGCAGCGGCGGAGACCGAGCGGTTGATCGCGGCGGCGCTCTACCACCGACGGCCGGTCTACCTGGCGATTCCCAGCGACGTCGCGGACACGCCCGTCCTTGGGGAGGCGCCATCGGCGAGCGCGCCGACCAGCGATCCCGAGGCGCTGGCGGCGGCCACCGACGCGGTCGCCGCCGCACTCAACGACGCCGGTCAGGCCTGCGTGCTGCCAGGGATCCTGCTGCGACGGCTCGGCCTACAGGCTGCCGCCACGGCGTTCGTCGACGGCGCGGGCTTACCGTTTGCGACGATGTTCGCCGACAAGTCGGTGCTGGGCGAAGACCACCCCAACTACATCGGCATGTACGTCGGGCGGCTGATGGGCGAGCAGGTCCGCGCCTTCGTCGAGTCGTGTGACGTGGTGATGATGCTCGGCGCCAGGCTGACCGACGGCAACGCCGCCGGCGGCACCGTGCGGGTGGACCCGGCCAAGGTCATCACCGTCGACCATCACCGCACCACCGTGGGCTCGACGGTGTACCGCAACGTGGAGATCGGCGACATCCTCGCGCGGGTGTCGACGCGTATCACCAAACGTGCCGAGCGGCCGGCTATCGCACCGGAGACGCTGGGGCCGATCGCGGGAGGTGGCGAGGACCCGATTACCGCTGACGCTCTGTACCCGCGGTGGGCGGACTTCTTCCGTCCCGATGACGTGATCATCACCGACACCGGGACGTCGTCGCTCGGTTTGGCGTTGGCGCAACTTCCTCAAGGGGCGGAGTTTCACAACCAGACGCTGTGGGCGTCGATCGGATGGGCGACTCCGGCGGCCTTCGGCGCCGCGAAGGGGGCCCCGGATCGGCGGCTGATCCTGATCACAGGGGAGGGCTCGCATCAGATGACCGCTCAGGAGATCAGCCAGCTCGGTCGCCACGGGCTGCGCCCGATTGTTTTCGTGCTCAACAACTCTGGCTATCTCAGCGAACGGATGCTGTGCAAGGACATGGCCCTGGGTTACAACGACATCGCGGCGTGGAGCTATGTCGAGCTACCCCATGCCCTGGGCTGCCAGGGGTGGTTCACCGCGCGAGTGAGCAGCTGCGGCGTGCTGGATGACGCGCTCAAGACGGCCGGGCAAGCCGATGGCGCCGCCTACATCGAGGTGATCACCGGCCCCTACGAGGCCCCGCCGATGTATAAGAAGCTGCACGAGCACGTCGAATCCTTCTACAACATCCACTAGGCGGGCGCCGTCACGAACGACGGTAGCGGCGAGTGCCTCGGTGCCCCGATGCAATTCGCCACGACACCAGCTCAGCCTGCATCGTGGCCAGCATCACCCGTTGAATCCACAAAACGATGGTCGTACTAGCACTACGTGAGGCGACCATTCTCATGTAGGCCCTCAAACCAGTATCGGTGTGCGAGTACCACATAGCGAGTCCGTTCCTCCAACGTTACGAGCAGTTGTCCTGGACGCGAACACCTCGAAGCTGTACTACCGGTGGCACTTTCGTGCCGTGAGCAATTCTGACAGCCCCGCACCCGGTACAGCGGTTGCCCGATCGGCGTGTCGGTTGAACGCTCAAAGCTCGACGTAATTCGCGTTTCGCTCGCCGAGCAGGGAGCGGCGGTGATGGACTGGTGCGTGGTGAGTAATTCCGTCGCACCTATGCCGGTCGCTGTTCGCGCGTTGTCGGCGATGTTCGCGTTCCTGCTGCTGGGGATTGCCGCCGCTGCTCCGGCAGCCGCAGCGCCGGCCGCGCCGGTTATCGGAGCAGTCGGCGAGAAGACAATTGGCTGGGACACCTACCGTCGATTGGATCGGCTGCCGTATCTGAGCGCCGACACACGAAGCCAGCAGCTGTCGAGCTTCGATCGAACTGGTGGCAACTACGACATCTCCACCGGTAACAAGAACGGCAGCGGTGGCTGTCTGGCGTCGGGTGGCGCCGGGTGCGTCGTCGCGGAAGATCGCGGCGCCGGCGAGATCGACTCGATCTGGTTCACCCGCGACGGCGGAAACGTGACGGCGCTTGGAACGATCCGCATCGAGCTGGACGGACACCCGGTGATCGACGCACCATTGCAATCGCTGGTCAACGGCGCGCTCGGTGCGCCCTTCGTCTGGCCGCTGGTAGCCAACGCCACCCAGTCGCCGGGAGGCGTCTACATCAAGGTGCCGATGCCCTATCGGCAGTCGATGCGGATCAGCGTCGCATCGCATTTGGAGTATTACCACGTCGACTATCGCCGGTTTTCGACAGCAGACGGCGTGACGACATTCTCACCCTCCGACCCCGCACTCGACGTGCTCGCGACACTCCGGGCCGCCGGCACCGTCGACCCCAAACCCGCAACACCGAAAGCAACGCATAGCCATCGCGTCAATCAGATTCCCGCCAAGGCTAGCGTGGTGATCGCGGAATCGACTGGCTCAGGCAGCATCTCGGCACTGCGCCTGCAGCTTCCACCGCCGGCGGATCAACTGCTGGCCGGGTTGCGCCTACAGATCGAGTTCGACGGTCGAACAATGGTTGACTCGCCACTAGGAGAATTCTTCGGCGCAGGACTGGGCACCGACAGCGTGCGATCGCTGATGTTCGCCACGACCCCACAGCCCGAAGGATCGTTGTCGTTATCGGCTTGGTGGCCAATGCCTTTCGCCCATACCGCCCGCGTCACCCTTGTCAACGCCACCCTCGGCCCGATTACCGGGATCGACAGCGACGTCGCGTTTACGCCCGACCCGCAGTGGGCACCCGCGCTGGCCAGCGGCCGCGCAGGCTACTTCACCGCACGTTCGCACGCCGGACCAACGACGCTCGGTCAAGACTGGATATTCGCCGACGAACACGGCCACGGAAAATTCGTCGGCGTCAGCCACACCATCCGCGGCTCGCGGATCAAAACGGATTTCGGCGACGACGCGCCCTACTTCCTCGAAGGAGCCGAACGGGTCTACACGGACGGTTCTGAGTCGCCGCAGTGGTACGGCACCGGCACCGAGGACTTGTACGAGGGCGGCTGGTACTTCCACAACGGCACCATCTATAGCGACCCGCTCACCGGTCAACCCGACCAGCGCACAGCCACCGGTGGATGCGCGGACTACTGTGTGGCCGTCTATCGTGTCATGCTCGCCGAAGCGATCGACTACCATTCCGCGATCCGATTCGGCATCGAACACGGTAAACGCAACATGGTCCAACCCGACTACAGCTCAACGGCATTCCTCTACACACAACCAGACGACACCGCCACACCCAGCGACGACGTCAACCCCACCGATCCGGTAAGTCGACTCCTGCACGGCTACTCCGACGGCGAAGCCACCGATCAACTGCTTGTCAGCGGATACGAGGGCACCGATGACGCCCGCCCCATTCCCGGGTTAGTCCATGCCACCAACGCCGCGATCACGTTCCATGTCATCATCAATTCGGACAACAAGGGCATCCTGCTGCGCCGCACGTCCGACCAAGCGACCGGCTACCAATCAGCGGACGTTGCCATCGACGGCACACCCGCCGGGATCTGGTTGGAGCCGCGCAGCAACAACGCACACCGCTGGCTCGACGACACCTACCTCGTCCCGGACCGTCTTACCGCAGGTAAAAACCTCGTCACGGTCAGCATTACGCCGACCCCTGGCACGCCGCCATGGACTGCGAGCCGCTACCACATCGATGCGCTGACGGGGTAGTCCGAGGTTCGTCCGTCGATCGAAGAAGTAGTTTCGTTGAGGCTTGCGATACGCGATTGCGGGTAAACGTCGGGGTCGACACAGAACGGAGCAGCATGAGCGACAGCGTCCAGACCGGAACCATCACCACGCAGGTGCCGGCACGGCTGGACCGACTGCCCTGGGCGCGGTTTCACTGGCGCGTCGTTGTCGGTCTCGGCGGGGTGTGGATTCTCGACGGACTCGAGGTCACGATGGTCGGCAACGTGTCGTCCCGGCTCACCGAGAAGGGCAGCGGTATCGAACTCGACCCCGCACAGATCGGGGTGGCAGCGGCGATCTACATCGCGGGGGCTTGCCTAGGCGCATTGTTCTTCGGTCACCTGACCGACCGCTTCGGACGGCGCAACCTGTTCATGCTGACCCTTGCGGTGTATTTGATCGCGACCGTTGCAACCGCATTCGCTTTCGCCCCTTGGTATTTCTTCATCACCCGGTTTTTCACCGGCTCCGGGATTGGGGGCGAATACGCCGCGATCAACTCGGCGATCGACGAGTTGATCCCCGCGCGTGTGCGCGGTCGCGTGGACCTGGTGATCAACGGGACATACTGGCTGGGTTCGGCGGCGGGGGCGGCCGGTGCGCTGGTACTTCTAGACACGTCGAACTTTCCGGCCAACATCGGGTGGCGGCTCGCCTTCGGAATCGGAGCCATCTTCGGCATTTTCGTCCTCCTTGTCCGGCGCAACGTTCCGGAGAGTCCACGCTGGTTGTTCATTCACGGGCGCGATCAGGAAGCCGAGCACGTCGTCGCTTCGATCGAAGCCGAAATCGAGCAGGACACCGGGCAGCCACTGCCCGAGCCGCAGGGGCGCCCGCTCACAGTTCGTCAGCGCGAGACGATTTCGTTCCGCGAGATCGCCAGGGTTGCATTCAAGCTTTACCCGCGGCGCGCCGTTCTGGGGTTGGCACTGTTCATCGGGCAGGCGTTCCTCTACAACGGCGTGACGTTCAATCTCGGGACCCTGTTGAGCGGGTTCTATGGCGTCCCATCCGGAAAGGTGCCGCTCTTCTACATCCTCTGGGCGCTCAGCAATTTCATCGGCCCTTTGGCACTCGGGTCGCTGTTCGACACTGTCGGCCGCAAACCGATGATCACCTTGTCGTATATCGGTTCCGCGGTGGTGGCCGTCGTCCTCGCGGGGCTGTTCGTGACCGGGGCCGGCGGCGTCTGGATGTTCATCGTCGTGCTCGCGCTGACGTTCTTTTTGGCGTCGGCGGGCGCGAGCGCGGCGTACTTGACCGTCAGCGAGATCTTTCCGATGGAGACCAGGGCGTTGGCGATCGCATTCTTTTACGCGGTTGGCACGGCGATTGGTGGTATCACCGGGCCGCTGCTGTTCGGTCAGCTGATCAATTCGGGCGAGCGCGGCCTGGTGATCTGGTCGTTCCTGATCGGAGCGGCGGTGATGGCCGTCTCGGGGTTGGTCGAATTGTGGCTTGGTGTCGCGGCCGAGCAACGCCCGCTGGAAGAGCTGGCGTTGCCGTTGACGGTGGCCGACGCGGAGCGCGAGGAACAGGCGGGGAACACCCCGGGGTAGGCGTGGCATGGGCCAACGTCGGCGTTAACGCCGTCTGAACACTTGTCGCATATCTCCTCGGCGTTCGATGTGGGATGCAGGGGCGACGCGAGTTTGGAACAGTGGGAAGTATGAAACGTCTGCTGATGCTGACCAGTGTCGCCGCCATGATCGGTATGGCCGCACCCGCATACGCCGACGATCCCCCGTCCAGCGCCGACGAGGACTTCATTTCCCAACTCAAAGATGCCGGGCTTGCCGAGCAGGATCCGGCCGCCGCGATCGCGATCGCCAAGGACATGTGCTCGCAGGTCGACGCGGGCACGCCGGGCACGGAAATCAAGAAAAACCTGGTGTCGCGCAATCCGGGCTTATCGGAGCAAGGCGCCATCAAGTTCATCATCCTCGCGTCCGCCGAGTACTGCCCGAAATACGTGACCGGCCAGGGTTGACCGCCGAAACCGCCAGGCGCAGTGGGCAACTGAGCAGCGAGGCCGAGCGGGTCACGCCCCGCTGCGGAGGGCGAGGAAAAAGCGGGACGTCAGCGTTAACGCCGTCTGAACACTTGTCGAATGTCGCCCTGGTGTTGAATGCGGGATGCGTTCTTGGGAACACTGGAAGGCATGAAACATCTGCTGATCCTGACAAGTGTCGCCGCCATGATCGGAATGGCCGCGCCGGCATACGCCGACGATCCGCCGTCCGGTGTCGACGCTGACTTCATTGACGGACTCAAAGCCGCCGGGCTTACCGAGCAGGACCCGGCCAAGGCGATCGCGGCTGCCAAGGACATGTGCTCGTTGATGGACAACGGCACGCCGGAATCAGTAATCCAGAGCAACCTGGTGTCGCGCAATCCGGGCTTGACGGCGCACAACGCCACCGAGTTCATGACAATCGCGAAAGGCAAGTACTGCTCGAAATACCTGACCGGTCAGGGCCAACCCCCGAAACCGCCGGGCGCTGAGGGCACCAACCCGCCGGGACCTGAGGGCAACAAACCGCCGGGTGCTCCGGGCAACTAAGCGGTCAGCCCTAACGGGTCACGCGCCGCGGCGGACCGCATCGTCGGCGCTGGCCCGCATTCGCTCGGACAATCGAAGCAGGTCGTGCTCGCCTATTCCGTTCTGCAGCGTGTACGCAAGTTGTCGTAACTCGACGGAGCAGTTGCGCAATTCTTCGCGGAGCCGCGCTTCAAGGGGAGGCATGGCCTTCTTCCTCAGCTAGGGCGGGCCAAAAGCCCGGCAATCCAACTTAAAAAATGTACCCAGTCCAGTGGCTTGAGTGCGAGAGACCTGAGGGCTTTTTTACGGGACTTTGACATGCCGTTTACGCCCCCGGGTGTCTCGCGCCACTTGTGAACTGCAATCCTCACTACGATTCGGCCGTCGTTGGACAAGCTTGGCGAGTCGCGTTATGCCTGCAGGCACCGCGGGCCGGCGAGGCAGAACGCATTTCTCGCCCAGCTCGGGCCTATACGTTACGGCGCCACAGTGACATCGCCACGTCAAGTGGCGTCCACACGAGCATTCAGTGCTGCCGGACAGCATCCGTTCCCGCCGCATCAGATGACCGCGGGGGCACCGCAACGGTGGGCGCCCCGACCACTGACTCGTCGGGAACCGGACCAGCTCACCGACCTCAGTCATGGGGCGACGGTAGGCGTCCAGCCTGCGTGCGACATTAATAATTCAAGTGAGGTTGCTGAGAAAAAACGCATTTCGGCCCGCCGCACACTCAGATGACGGGGTTTGTTCAATTCGATGTAATTCAAGATCGCAAGGCTTAACGTTCGACGTTTATCTTCCGCCAAAATTCCGCGTCGCCAAGTAGCCTGATCCCGTGCAAATTGGGGTACTGGGTGCAGCGCGTATCGCGCCGCCGGCGCTCATCAAACCGGCCAAAACAAACAACGACGTCGTGGTAGCCGCCGTGGCTGCGCGCGACGTCTCACGCGCTCGGGCATTCGCGGCCAAACACGACATCGCCCGCGTGCACGACAGCTATGACGCGCTGCTCGCCGACCCGGATATCGACGCCATCTACAACCCGCTGCCGAACGGCCTGCACGGCAAATGGACTCGGGCCGCACTGACCGCCGGTAAGCACGTGCTGTGCGAAAAGCCGTTCACCGCCAACGCCGCCGAAGCCCGCGAGATCGCCGAACTGGCCGCACAGTCGGACCGAGTCGTGATGGAGGCGTTCCACTACCGCTACCACCCGATGACTCTGCGTATCGAGGAGATCATCGCCTCAGGCGAACTAGGCAAGCTGCAGCGGGTCGAGGCGGCGCTGTGCTTTCCGCTGCCGAAGTCCTCCGACATCCGCTACAACTACGCGCTCGCCGGCGGCGCAACCATGGACGCTGGGTGCTATGCGGTCCACATGGTCCGGACGTTCGGGGGCTCAACCCCGGAAGTCGTTTCAGCGCAGCCGAAATTGCGCGAACCACAAATTGACCGGGCGATGACGGCCGAGGTGCGGTTTGCCGAGGGGCATACCGGCCGGATCCGTTGCTCGATGTGGTCGTCGCGGCTGCTGGAGATCAGCGCTCACGTGATTGGTGACAAGGGCGAGCTGCGTGCGCTCAATCCGGTGCTGCCGCAGATGTTCAATCGGCTCTCCGTCCGATCAGCTGCCGGCAAACGTGTCGAGCGTTTTCCGCGCCGCGCCTCCTACGCCTACCAGCTGGATGCCTTCACCGCGGCCGTGCTACATGGCCAACCGGTGAAGACTACGCCCGAAGACGCAATCGAGAATATGACGGTTATCGATGCGATCTACCGCGCCGCCGGCATGCCGCTGCGCGAGCCGAGCTGACCGTCACGGCGCGACGGGGCGATTCGTCCATTCCCGGTCGGGTCGGCGCGACGAGCGAAACCATCCACCCGCTGCGCCGGTGCCGCCGTCGGTCGGGATCGTGTGGCCGGTGACGAACGCCGACAGGTCGGAGGCCAGGAACAGGATCACGCGGGCCTGGTCCTCCGGCAGTCCCATCCGTCCGACCGGAACCCATTGCGGCCATTGCCGCTGCTCTTCCGCGGAGAGCCACCGCGAGTACGGCACCTGCAGTGATTCGGTGACATCGGGGCCGATCGCGTTGACGCGTACGCCGTCGCGGCCTACCTGCACGGCGAGGCTGCGGGTGAAGTGGATGACGGCGGCTTTGAAGGCAGCGTAGACCGGGTCCTCGGGGTAGCCGCGCAACCCCTCGACGGACGAGACGTTGACGATTGCGCCGGCGCGCCGCTCGATCATGGCCGGCAGGAAGGCGTGGGTGACGAGAAAGACGTGGTGCAGGTTGATCCGGTAGAGCTCGTCCCACAGTTGGGGGTCGGTATGGACGAAGTCGCCCGGGTGACGCAACCAGTGGCCGACGTTGTTCACCAGGACATCCACCTGGCCATGGCGCTCGAGTACCGACCGCGCCAAACCGCTGACCTGGTCGGCGTCGCGGACGTCGACGACGAACGCGACGGCTGACCCGCCAGACTTGCTGATGTCGTCGGCAGTCTGTTGAGCAAGTTCGGTGTCGATATCAGCAATGACGACGTGGGCGCCGTGTTGCGCGAATAACCGCGCAGTCGCCGCGCCGATACCGCCGCCGCCGCCGGTCACGACCGCCACTCGGTCGGCAAGCAGTGCGCCGGCAACCGTTGCATCGTCCATCGTCATATCTTCGGCTTTCTCGGTGGTATCTATCAGCAATTGTTGAAAGCGCAAGTCCGATAGCCAATTTCACGGCTAGGCCTCGGCTCTCTGACGCCCGGGGCGGCAGGCTAGGTTTTCCGACATGTGGAGCTCGCTGGCGCTGCTGGCGCTTCCGATAGCACTCGACCCGGTGCGCCTCGGCTTCAACGTTCTTCTCATTTCCAGGCCACGGCCCGCGCAAAACCTGCTCGTCTACTGGGTCGGTTGCGCGCTGGGCGGTGTTGTCTTATTACTGGTCCCGATTTTGACGTTGCATTTCACACCGGTGTTTTCATCTTTTGTGCACGACTTGGCCAACCCTGCCAAGCCCGCCAATTCCGCGGTCCGGCACATCGAAATTGCGATGGGTGCGCTCGTGCTATTTGTCACCGCCCTCATGGCAGTGCGCTTTTTCGCGCGTCAGCGCGCGCGACTGCCGGCACCGGGCGCCAACGCATCCACCTTGGTAGCGGACTCCAATGCATCCAACCCGATCTCGCGGCTACTGAGCCGCGCCAACAACGCGTGGGAAAGCGGCTCGCTGTGGGTCGCGCTGGCGATCGGCCTCTTCGCGGCGCCCAACCCAGCTTTGGTGGTTTTGGGACTCGCGGCCATCGTGCCGTCGGGAGCCCTGATCGGCACGCAGATCGGCGCCGCCATCGTGTTCATCGTCGAGACGCTCACGGTGGTCGAGATCGTTCTGCTCAGCAATCTGGTCGCACCAACCAAGACTGAAGCATTGCTTCGACGCCTACACGACTGGGCGCGGTCACATCGCCGCCAGGTCCTGGTGGTCATGTTGACATTCGTCGGGCTCGCGCTCGTAGCCCAGGGCATGGGCATCATCTGAGCTCGCCTTCAGTTACCCGATGGCCTGGTCGTGCGGGTCAGGCAACATCTCGCGAGCCGATCGGGGCGTGGGTCGCGGGCGTCGCGGCTCACGGACACCGGCATCGCCGTCACCCCGCAGCCACAATCGGACCACCGATCCGGCCCTGACCCGTGCGCCGGACTCCGGGCTCTGGTCGGTGACAACCCAGCGTCCGCATGTCGGGTCGGTTGGGGTGTCCGGTTGGGCGTTGATCGCCGTCAGTCCCTGGGTGGCGAGCACGCCACGGGCCTTCGTCCATTCCAGTCCAACAACGTTGGGCACCAGCACTTTCGATGCCCGACGCTGCTCTTGGGCGCGGATCTTCACCAGATGCGAGGCGGCGTCAGCAAGAACACCGCGCTCGGACTCGCCACTACCGGGGGAGTCGTCGAGGTCACGCCATCGCTCCCACGCAGACTGCCTTGTGACGCCTAGATAAGTAGCGATCTCAGCCCAGGACTTGCCGTGCAGGCGAGCGGCTCGAACCGCCGCTAATTCCGCTTGGTCGAGCATCCGGCGCACCACAGCGATATCGGATAGGAGGCGAAGCCCGTCGTCACCGTCAGGCGGGTGTCCACTGTCCGCCGCCAGCCGCCGCCACGCTTGTCGGGCCTGCTCCCAGCCATCCGCGACGCTCATGCTGTCAGGATAGCCTGACACACCGAGCGCCACCCCCCACCACTTCCGTTACCACAAGTAGCGGAATAGAGTGAGCGGATGGTGAACGCCGAAGACGGCAGGTATGTACGCACCTGTCCACTCTGCGAAGCGATGTGCGGTCTGGAGATTCACGTCGAAGGCGGCAAGGTCTCGAAGATTCGCGGCAACCGCGACGATGTGTGGAGCCGCGGACACCTCTGCCCGAAGGGCACCTCGCTGGGCGCGTTGCACGACGACCCGGACCGCATCCGCCGCCCGATGATCAAGGTCGATGGGCGTTGGCAGGAGGTCAGCTGGGACGCGGCGTTTCGCCGCTGCACGGAGTTACTTATGCCGGTGATCAGCGAATACGGGATCGGTGCGGTCACCGCCTACACCGGTAACCCGCTGGCGCACTCGTTTTCGCTGGCCCGCTACGCGGGTGTGCTGCTGGGCATGTCCGGCATGCCGGTCACCTATTCGCCAGGGACAGTCGACCAATGGCCAAAGAACCTGTCGTCGCACCTGATGTACGGCGGCTGGTGGACCTTTCCGGTGCCCGACATCGAACGCACCGACCTGCTGGTGATCATGGGTGCCAACCCCGCTGCGTCGCAGGGTTCCCTGCTGGCCGCGCCCGACGTGATGGGCCTGATCGACGCGATTCGCAAACGCGGCAAGGTGATCGTGATCGACCCGGTGCAAACGCTGACCGCGGCCCGCGCCGACGAGTGGCTTCCGATCGTTCCGGGCACCGATGCGGCGCTGCTGCTCGCCGTCGCCCACACCCTGTTCGACGAGAACTTGATCAACCCCGCACCGCACGTCGACGGCATCGACACGATGCGACGGGTCGCCACGGATTGGCCGCCGGCGCGGGTAAGCGCCGTCACCGGCATCGACGAAGATCGAATCCGTCGGCTGGCACGTGACCTCGCCGGCACCGAGAAATCAGTGGTGTACGGCCGAATCGGGTTGTGCAACCAGGAATTCGGGAGCCTGGCCAGCTGGCTGGTCGACGTGATCAACATCTTGACCGGACATTTCGACAAACCCGGTGGCGCGATGTTTCCGCGACCGACAGCTTGGTCGATCACCACGCAGCCGTTGCCGGGTCTGGAGGGTGGCATCCCCGAGTTCGGCCGGTGGCGTACCCGAGTGCGCGGCGCAAAGGAGGTTCTCGGACAAACGCCGGTGTCATGCATGGCCGAAGAGATCGCCACGCCCGGCGACGGCCAGCTCAAGGCGTTGATCACGGTCGCGGGCAACCCGGTGTTGTCCACGCCCGGCGGTGACAAACTCGACGAGGTGCTGCCGATGCTGGACGCGATGATCTCGGTCGACCTTTGGCTCAACGAGACGACGCGTCACGCCGATGTGATCCTGCCTGGGCTGTCGGCCCTCGAGCAGCCGCATCACGACGACCTGGTACTGCAATTTGCGATCCACAGCGTCGCGAACTACTCGGCCCCGGTTTTCGACCCCGGCGACCGCCCGCACGAGTGGGAGATTTTGATCCGGCTGACCGGCCTATGCACCGGTACACCCGCCGAGGACGTCGACGTCGGCGCAATCGACGACGGCTATTTCGATTACTTGGCCTTTACCCGGGGACTCGACGGCGCGACGCTGCGCAAGCTGTACGACCACGGCGGCCCGGAGCGGATGTTGGACCTCACATTGCGTACCGGGCCGTTCGGGGACCGGTACGGCGAGAACCCCGGCGGGCTCACCTTGGACATGCTCAAGGCCAACCCCAACGGAATCGATTTCGGCCCGATGGTCTCGCAGCTGCCTGACGTCCTCGGCACCCCCGACAAGAAGATCCGGCTCGCCCCGCCATATCTACTCGATGACTTGTCGCGGCTGGCCGCCCGCATGGAACGCCCCGCCGAGCCGCTGGTCCTGGTCAGCCGCAGACACTTGCGGTCAAACAACACGTGGATGCACAACGTGCCCGCGCTGATGAAGGGCAAGGACCGGTGCACGCTGCTGATCCACCCCGACGATGCGGCACGGTGCGGCGTCGCCGACGACGATGTCGTCACGGTGAAATCCGCGGCCGGCGAGATCACAGTGCCCGTGGAAATCACCAGCGCGATCAAACCCGGCGTGGTGTCGATGCCACACGGCTGGGGACACGGCAAGCCTGGAACCCGCATGTCGGTGGCGAACAATTCACCGGGCGCAAACACGAATGCGCTTTCCCCGCCGACGTTTATCGATGAGCCGTCGGGCAACGGTGCGCTCAACGGCATCCCGGTGACGATCATCGGTGATCGAGCCCGAACGCGACCCTCGCAATCCGCCGGCGCGGCGAGGTGACATGATCCCGGTCAGTCTTCGTGATGGCGCTGATAGTCCCAACGCTCGAGCCGAGGCTGCAGGTCGTAGATTCCCGCCGCGGCCATCACCAGAAATATCGCGGAGCCGAAAGCGATGATGGCGTTCACAGCCGGTCCATTTCGCGTGCCATCAGGGCACGTTCGAGGAACTCGTAACGCCTCGGGACGCTCGGTCGAGGTGGACGCGCTGCCTCCGCCGTAACCGCGTACATCCGCTTCATCAGTGCGACAAATCGCCGGCTGATGCTCTCGCGCCGTCCCGGCACCGCAGCCGCGGTGCCAAAAAGCACCTCTTGTTCGGTGATCAGCACCTCGGCCGATGCCGCTTCATCCGCGGGCGCGGGCGAGGTTGGTCGAGATATAGGCACCTGTGGGGTATCGGCCGTGGTGGCCGACGCCGTTCCTGAATTGACCATTTCAGTCGTCTCCTTTGTGATGTGTCGTTGACCGGTTCAACCGGCCATCTATGCAAAGGAACGTATGGTCGGCGGGTACCTGGGAACACGAGTAGCGCACTACCTGTTTCTGCACCTCACGACGCGAAGGGGGTGCGAGTCGGTAATGCCGCTGGCAAGTAGGGTGCTTCGCCATATCATCGGGTGATGAGCGCCGGTGGGCTGGATACCGTGGGCTCGCCGGCATTTACCGACGAGGAATCGGCGCGGTATCGCGCCGCCGGCTGGTGGTCCGAGTCGACGTTGTCCGACGCGGTGCGTCTCAACGCCGAACACTCACCGGACCGGTGCGCTTACGCCGACGATCCCGGCACAGCCCTCACGTGGCGTGAATTCGACCGTTCGGCAGACGCTCTGGCGCGGCAGCTGGCCGGCGTTGGCGTGGAACGGGGCGACCGTGTCGCGGTGTGGCACGGCGACTCCACCGCCATCCACGTCTTGTTCGTCGCGATCGAGCGGCGCGGCGCCGTCGTCGTCGGGATCGGCGCGCGCGCCGGCACCCGTGAGGTTGCCGCGATACTCCGTAGTTCGCGACCGATGCTGCTGATCAGCGATGAGCAGCGCCGCGACGCCGCCGCGCGCGTAGCAGCCGAATTCCCGGTGCCGTCCCTGGTCTTGACCCATGATGCGGACGTTCCGCGTCTCAACACCGACGCGAAGCCGCGGACATTGGGCGTCGGGGCGCAACTCGGTCCGGACGATGTGTTCCTGATCAACTCGACGTCCGGCACCACGGGGCTGCCCAAATGCGTCGTGCACACCGAGAACCGTTGGCACTACTTCCACCAGAAGGCGGTCGCCAACGGACAACTGACGTCAGACGACATCTTCTTGCCGGTCATCCCAACGCCCTTCGGTTTCGGGCTGTGGACCAGCCACACCACCCCGATCTTTCTCGGTGCCACCGCGGTGATCCTGAAGCGCTTCACACCGCAGTCGACATGCGAGACGATAGCCCGCGACAAGGTCACCGTACTTTGCTGTGTCAGTACACAACTCACGATGCTGATGGCCGACCGGGCTTGCCGGGATTACGACCTGAGCTCGTTGCGTGTCGTTTTCACCGGCGGGGAGGCATTGCCATACCGGCCGGCCGCCGAGTTCGAGGACCTGACCGGCGCAAAGATTCTGCAGTTCTATGGCTCGAATGAAACCGGTCTGCTCAGTGGAACCACCTTGGCAGACCCGCTGGAACGCAGACTCCGAACCAGCGGGCGAATCGTGCCCGAGATGTCGGTCCGGCTCTTCGACGGCGATCAGGACGTCACCGCGACCGGCCGAGGCCAGCCCGCGTGCCGGGGTCCAGCGACGAGCCTGGGCTACCTCGGCGGTACCGACCATGACCAGTTGTTCACCTGCGACGGCTGGATGCGGATGGGCGACCTCTGCAAGATCGACGCCGAAGGCTATCTGACCGTCACCGGCCGAATCTCCGATTTCATCCTGCGCGGCGGCAAGAACATCAGCGCGTCGCAGGTCGAGGACGCGGCGATGACGCACCCTGCGATCGCGATAGCGGCAGCGGTGGCCATGCCCGACCCGGTGTTCGGTGAAAAGGTTTGCCTCTACGTCGAACTCACTGACTCGGCGACCATCGATCTGCCCAAACTCGTCGAACACCTATTGGCACTTGGCGTTTCCAAGGAGCTGTTACCCGAACGACTCATTGTGGTCGATGAACTACCCCGGTCATCCGGCGCAAAGATCGCCAAAGGCCGGCTCCGTGAAGATATTCGGGCCAGGATGGAGGCCAGTGATGAACGCGCGTAACGCACGACGAGGTGGGCTGGAGGTGTGGGCACCCTCGGTGGTGCCCCCGATCGGCGTCGACCTGTCCGACGAGCAGGCGCTCGCGGTGGCTTTTCGCCACCTCGCCGCCACCGGTTTCGCCGAGAACATGGCCGGACACATCACCTGGCAGCCCGACGGACACACCGACATGTTCGTCAACCCGTGGGGATTGTGGTGGCAAGAACTGACCGCATCCGATATCTGCGTGGTGGACAGCGAAGCGCGGGTAGTCCGCGGACGCTGGGATGTCACGCCGGCGATCCATATCCACACCGAGCTGCACCGCGTCCGCGATGACGCGCGAGTGGTCATTCACAATCACCCGTACTACGTATGTGTGCTCGCCGCGCTGGGCAGGCTTCCCGAGCTGGTTCACCAGACCGGTTCGCTGTTCCTCGACGACCTCTGCCTCGTCGACACCTACGACGGTGAGATCGACAGCGCCGGCCGCGCAGCCGATCTCGCGGCCCGCATCGGCGGCGCCAACCTGACGATTCTGGCCAACCACGGTGTCATCGCAACCGGACGCAGCCTGCCCGAGGCCGTCTACCGCGCCGCGTCGATCGAACGAGTATGCAAGCTGGCCTACGACGTGATGCTCACCGGAAAGGAACCGGTGAAGATGAACTGGTCCGACATGGCAGGCATGCAGGCATCGCTGATCGAGCGGGCCGCCGACGTGTATTGGGCCGGCGCGGCGCGGATGACGATCAAAGCCGATCCCGATGTGCTGAACTGACCGGATTGGGTGAAGAAATGAAATCGATCGACGACCTGGCCGCCAACCTGAACTTCACGACCGCCAAGACCGGCGACGATCGCTCGGTTACGTTCCTGCCCGATCCGCCTCGGGCGCAACGCCGCTACACGGTGATCTCCGTCGACGATCACATCGTCGAACCCCCGGACACGTTCGCCGGACGTCTGCCGCGCAGATTTTCCGACCGAGCACCCAAAGTCGTCGACACCGAAGCCGGCGGGCAGACCTGGGTCTACGACGGTCGGGAATTGCCCAATGTCGGGTTCAACGCGGTGGTCGGGCGGCCGGTGTCGGAGTACGGCTTCGAGCCGGTCCGGTTCGACGAAATGCGCCGCGGGGCATGGGATATCCACAGCCGCGTCAAGGACATGGACCTCAACGGCATCTATGCCTCACTCAACTTTCCGTCGTTTCTACCGGGGTTTGCCGGACAGCGGCTCCAGCAGGTGACCGACGATCGCGATTTGGCGTTGGCCTCCGTGCGCGCATGGAACGACTGGCACCACGAGGTTTGGGCGGGCTCATATCCCGGCCGGATCATTCCGTGTCAGTTGCCCTGGCTGCTGGACCCCGAGCTCGGCGCCAAAATGATCTACGAGAACGCCGAGCGCGGATTTCACGCCGTCACGTTCAGCGAGAATCCGGCGATGCTCGGGCTGCCGAGTATTCACTCCGGACACTGGGATCCGATGATGGCGGCGTGCGCCGAAACCGGCACTGTGGTGAACCTTCACATCGGATCTTCGGGTTCGTCGCCGTCCACCACCGAAGACGCGCCGCCGGATGTGCAGGGGGTGCTGTTTTTCGCCTATGCGATTTCGGCGGCGGTCGACTGGTTGTACTCCGGGCTGCCCAGTAGGTTCCCCGATCTGAAGATCTGCTTGTCCGAAGGTGGAATTGGTTGGGTCGCGGGCTTGCTGGATCGCCTCGACCACATGCTCAGCTATCACGCGATGTACGGAACGTGGGCATCGATAGGTGAGACATTAACTCCCGCAGAGGTTTTCACCCGCAACTTCTGGTTCTGCGCGGTGGAGGATAAGTCGTCGTTCGTCCAGCACGACCGCATCGGCGTGGACAACATCATGTTGGAAGCCGATTACCCGCACTGCGACTCCACCTGGCCGCACACCCAGGAAACGATCCATGAAGAAATCGGGGATCTTCCAACGGATCTGATCCGCAAATTCACCTGGGAGAACGCTTCGCGCCTGTATCGCCATCCGGTGCCGCTCGACATACAGCGGGATCCCGAGGCGTTTTGAGGTGGCAAGCCGCGGTCGCAAGTTGCCGTGGGGGATTGCGCTCGTCGCGTTTTTTGCGGGCATCGGCGGAGCGCTCACCCGCGGATTCTGGGGCGTCAGCCAGGACTGTCGCACCTGGGTCAACAGCAACGGCTATCAGCTCCTCCAAAACGATTGGTGGCCCAAGTCGCGAGGTTGTGTCGCAAGAACCCCCGGCGGTGACGAGGTCGCGCACAGCGAAGATCTCCGCAGCAAAGCGACCGGCTGGGCGTGGCAGTTCGCAATTTTCGCCGTCGGCGCCTTGCCCGCGGTCGGCATGATCGTCTTCGTCAGCAGCCATCCGCGCGCCACAGATGCGTAAGCGCTATCCGTCGCCGGCAGCGCGTAGCGCGGGCATGACCGCTTCGTCGACGTAGCGCAGATACTTCCAGGCGATGTCGGGCGGGATGCCTCCGCACAACGGCGAAAGGGTGAGCATGCCACCGCCGTGCACATGCGCGATTGCTTCGTCAGCGCTGAAGATGCGGTGCGTGCGCGACATCGCGCGCAGCTCGTCGACGTCGTTGGCCTCCCCGATACCCGCCGATGTCTGATTTTCCGGGTTCCACTCGGCGTACGCGCGCGCGTCGTGCAGCAGGTGCGGTCCGATCTCCCGCCAGGCGAGATCGACGTCGGGGGCGACGAAACACACGCTCGGCGTGTCGCGATTCGGCAGCAGCGTCATACCGGGCTGATGACCGTGTGCGCGGCACGCTTCTTCGTAGGCCTCTTGCGAACCGGGCACATCACCCTGCGCGAGATAGCCGAGGCCGTAGCGGCCGGCGCGTCGCGCGGCAGCCAAACTTCCGCCGCCCCACATCATTAGCGGGCCCTGCGGCGAGAACGGCTGCGGCGTCACCCTGATTCGCCGGCCCTCGTGCTGCACCACCTCGCCGGCAAGCAGGCGACGCAACAGGTCAAGCTTCTCGTCGGCCATTCGCCCGCGCGCCCGCACGTCAAGCCCGAAGTGCTCGAATTCCTCGGCCCGATACCCGAGCCCGAACACGTAGCTGGCCCGGCCCTTGCTCAGGATGTCCAGGACGGCGATCTCTTCGGCGAGCCGAACGGGCTCGTAAAACGGGAGGATGACGATGAGCGTCATCATCAACTGCTTGGTGCGTGCGGCGATGGCGCTGCCGAGGATCATCGGTGTTGGCAGATAGCCGTCCGGCGACCCGTGGTGCTCGCAGATCACCGCCGCGAGGCAGCCGCGTGTTTCGGCCCACGCGCACATGTCGACGGCGGCCTCATATAGCTCGGTGGTCGCTGCCCCGAAATCGGGGGCGCGCATGTCGAACCGCATCGAATACATGGGCCGCCGTTACCTGACATTGGCTCTCTAGCGACGGATAGACTCCGCGGCCATGACCGTACCTCATTCACCGTTGACGGGCCGGCGCATTCTGATCACCGGCGGCGCCACCGGTATCGGCGCCGCCGCGGTGGGGGTGCTGCACGCAGCGGGCGCGCGCGTCGTCGCGACGTACCATCGCACCGATCCTGCCAGCGACGCCGCGCCGGTGGTGTGGTTGCAGTGCGATGTGCGGGATGCGGAGTCGGTCGAATCGACGTTCTGTACCGCGGTGGAGGAACTCGGCGGCCTGGACGTGCTGGTGAACGCCGCCGGCTTGTGGCAGGCGGGAGTGCCCGGACATATCAGCAGCGACGACATCGACTTCCTGCTGGCAACCAACGTCAAGGGAACGATTCTCACGAATCAGGCGGCACACGCTGTGATGCGCGGCAACGGTGGACGGATCATCAATTTCGGTTCGGCCGAAGCGGTTATGGGCAGCCCGATCGCCGCCGTGTACTCCGCCACCAAGGGCGCCGTTCAAGCCTGGACGCGGTCGGCGGCCAAAGCCTGGGGCGCGGACCGGGTGACCGTCAATGCGCTGGCGCCGGCCGTGCAAACTCCGGGCGCAGATCGGTTCCGGGATTTCCTGGGTCCGGATGCCGCGGCGTTCATGGATCAGCAGATGCAATTGTCAATCCCGCTGGGAGGCAAGCTCGGCGACCCGGCCAGTGACCTGGGTCCGGTGTTGGTTTTCCTTGCCGGTGACGGGGCCGGATTCATCACCGGGCAGTTGATTCCCGTCGACGGCGGGCTAGCCATGGTCGGCGGGTGAGCGGAACGACGCCAATGGACCGCCTCGGCATCGAGATGCTCTGCGTCTTCGGTATGCCCCCAGTCGAATACGTCCACCTTGTCGCGGATCTGGGGTGCCGTTACATCACCACCGGAATGGTCGGGTTCGCACCACTGAAGACGCTTGGCTACCAACCGTTTTCGCTGCGCGATGATGCCCGCCTGCGCAGCGAACTTCTTGCGGTGATGGATGACCGCGGCGTATCGATTTCGTTGGGGGAGGGCCTGCTGATCGCGCCGGGCGTCGACGTTCGTTCGTATGCCGCCGATTTGGACATCATGGCCGAACTGCGGATCCCGCGGATCAACACGGTCAGCCTGGAGGCGGACCGGCCCCGCACGTTCGACGAACTCGCCGTGCTCACCGACTTGGCCGCCGAACGCGGCATTTTGACCAGCGTCGAACCCGTTCCCGGTCTGGCCATCGCAGATCTGCCGAGCGCGCTGGCCGCCGTCGAGCATGTCGGCCGGGATGAGATCAGCCTGCTGATCGACACGATGCATGTGGCCCGCTCGGGTGCCGGGCCGGACGACCTTCGAGCGCTGCCCGCACAGCGTATCGGTCATGTGCAGCTGTGTGACGTGCCGTTGCGGTCGACGAGGGAGTACCACTACGCCGAGGAGGCGATGTATCACCGGATGGTGCCCGGTGAAGGCGAGTTGCCGCTGGCCGAGATGCTGGCGGCCCTGCCAGCCGACCGCGTCGTCGGGTTGGAGGTGCCGCTGCGGTCACGCGCCGAAGCCGGCGTCAGCGCCTACGAGCGGATACTTCCGTGTGTTGAGCGCGCGCGGGCGCTGCTGGCTCAAGCGGACGAAATCCGTTGATTCAGTCGTGGCGAGCCGCTTCCTGGACGAGTTGTACGCGCGAACTCAGGCCCAGTTTGGTGTAGACGTGGGTGAGGTGGGCCTGCACGGTGCGCGGTGACACGAAAAGCCGCGCGGCGATGTCTTTGTTGGCCAGCCCTTCGCTGACGAGTCGCACGACGTCGACCTCGGTCGGCGTGAGTGAGGCCCATCCGCTGCTCGGGCGTTTACGTTCCCCGCGGCCGCGCCGTGCGTAGGCGATCGCCTCTTCGGTCGACATCGTTGCGCCCTCGGCCCACGCGGCATCGAAGTCGTTGGCGTCCATGACACTTCGCACTGCAGCCACCGAAGCTTCGCAGCCGGCGTCCCAGACCTTGAACCGCACCACGCCCACGCGCTGCCGGATGGCTTGTGCCGCGCCGAAAAGCCGTGCCGCTTCGCGGTGACTGCCGGCATCGCCGGCCAACCCGGCGAGGCACTCCAGGGTGTCGGAAACGCCCAAACGGGAACCTTCGGGAATGCTCGCCAGCGAGTCATGGGCGTCGCGCTCAGCCTGCTCGGGCTCACCCTGTGCTATCGCCACGCGGGCGCGTGTGGTCAGCCCCCACATCAGCCCGGCCCAGCCCGGCGCCATCGCGACCGCGTCGTCGGCCCAGCGCCGGGCCGCGATCAGATCCCTGCCCGCCAGTGTGGCAAGCGCGATGATGGGGCGCAGGTGCGCCGCAAAGCCCGGCGCGAAACTCCCGTGCTCCCAGGCCGCCGCGGTCGCGTCCAGGGCCGTCTCGACATCGCCGGCGGCCAAGGCCGTGTTTCCCAATGCGAAATAACCAACGCTCGCGGCGAGCCCGCCGAACTCGGATGCGAACCCCAGGCTCGCGTCGGCTGCGGCGCGGGCCGCAGCCGTGTCACCCTGCCACGCCAGCGCGGTGCCCTGGTGCCCGAGGCTCACCGCCTCAGAGATCCCATCGTGAGCGGTCTTGGCCTCGGCGGCCACCGCGCGGAATTGTGCGACGGCTCCGGCTAGTTCGCCCTGCCATATCTGCGCCACACCCAGGCATACGCGGCAGTGGCGCGAGTTGAACCCGTCCCCGATCGTGTCGGCGAGGTCGCGTCCTTCTTCGGCGACCATGCGCGCCGCGATCGGGTCACCGGCGGCGATCGCTGCGTCGGCCTGCCAGGCCAGAATCTGGCTGAGCCTCCACCGATCGTCCAAGGCTCGGGCGAGTTCGATCGCCTCGGCGAAGTAGGTTCCTGCCAGTTCGGCGTTGTAGGCGGCGGTCAAGCCGCAGGCGGTCAGCGCCCTGGCCAGCACAGCCGGGTCATCGATGTCGCGCGCGAGCGCCAAGGCTTGCTGCGCCCGATCCACGCTGTCGGCAGCGCCCAACACTAAGTCGATCACCGCTTTGTCGGCTAGCGCCCGGGCGCGTATCGCGGCCGCCACCTCGGCGTCCTGTGCGACCTCGTGGGTGAGGACGCTGTCGAACCAAGTCAGCCCTTCGCGGACACGTCCCCGCGCTTGCCAGAGCGGTTGCAGCGAGGACGCCAGCGTCAAAGCAAGCGCGGTGTCGGAGTTTTCGCGACTCCACGAAAATGCGGCGCGCAGGTTATCGATCTCGGTTTCGGCCTGATCGAGACGATGCTCATAATCACTGCCTGCCGGCGCGTCGACCGTAGCAGCCAGCGAGGTGTAGTAATCGCGGTGACGCGTGCGCACGGCGTCGGCTTCGCCGGACTCTCCGAGCTTTTCCTGCGCGTATTGGCGCACTGTCTCCAGCAGGCGGTACCGGGTTCGGCCCCCGCTGTCGTCGGCCACCACCAGCGACTTGTCGACCAGCAGGCTGAGCTGATCCAACACCTGATAACGCTCCACCTCACCGGAGCCGGCGACTGCTTGGGCGGCGTCGAGGTCGAAGCCGCCCAGAAACACCGCTAGCCGGCGAAACAACACCCGCTCGGGCTCGGTCAACAGCGCATGCGACCAATCCACCGAGGCGCGCAGGGTCTGTTGGCGGCGCACCGCGGTGCGTGCACCGCCGGTCAGCAGCCGGAACCGGTCATGCAGGCTGTCGAGGATTTCGACCAGCGACAGGGCACGCACTCGCGCGGCGGCCAGCTCGATCGCCAGCGGCAAACCGTCCAGGCGACTGCAGATTTCGCCCACCGTTGCGGCGTTGCCGTCGCTGAGGGTGAAGTCGGGCCGAGCGCGGCGGGCCCGGTCGGTGAACAGTTCGAGGGCCTCGTCGGCCAGCGACAGCGACGGCACCCGCCAGCTCACCTCACCGGCCACCCCGATCGGCTCACGACTCGTCGTCAACAGGGTCAACCCCGCCGCTGCGAGCAGCGCATTGACCAACGCCGCACTCGCATCCAGTAGATGTTCGCAGTTGTCTAGCACGATCAGCATTTGATGGTCTGCGACAAATCGGGTCAGCGTGTCCATCGTGGAGCGGCCGGGTTGGTCGGGCAGCCCCAGCGCGCGGGCCACCGTGATTGGCACAACCTCGGGGTCGGTGATTGGTGCCAGATCCACATACCAAACCCCGTCGCTGAATTCGCCGGTGAGTTGTGCCGCGAGCTGTATCGCCAGCCGGGTCTTACCTGCTCCACCGGCACCGGTCAGGGTCAGCAATCGGCTCTCGCTCAAGAGCTCGCGGACCTGAGCCATCTGGGCGTCACGACCCACGAAACTCGTCAACTGCACCGGAAGACGCTGAGAAATAACGGCTTTGGAGACTCGTAATGGCGGAAACTCGTTCACCAAGTCGGGATGGCACAGCTGCGCCACCCGCTCCGGACGGGGTAGATCGCGTAACGCGTGAGTGCCCAGATCGGTCAACCAGCTATCGGCGGGCAGCCGATCGGCCACCAAGTCTTCGGTGGTGCCCGATAGCAGGGTTTGGCCGCCGTGGCCGAGATCGCGCAGCCGCGCGGTCCGGTTGATGGTCGGACCGGCGTAGTTGCCTTCGTCGCGCAACTGGATTTCGCCGGTATGCACACCGATGCGCAATCGGATCGGGGCCAGCGGGGCGCGCTGCATCGCCAACGTCGCGGCAACCGCATCCGAGGCGCGGGCGAACGCGGCCACGAAGCTGTCGCCCTCACCCTGTTCGACTGGGCGCACGCCGTCGTGGGTGGCGATGATCTCCGACACCGTTTGATTCAGCCGCGCGATGGCGGCCGTCATCTCGTCGGGCTGGGTTTCCCACAGCCGCGTCGAGCCCTCGACGTCGGCCAACAGCAACGTCACGGTGCCCGTCGGCAACAGACCGCTCACGTCTAGCTGACTCCAGTCCATCAGGGGCGTGTCGGCACGTGGATCGATCTCGCTCATGCTAGCCAGCATGCGGCAACCACGAACCGCAAAACATCAGCACAAACGCGTAGATCGCGACCGGCGGCGCAATCTACGACCCTGCTCGCCGAAATCTAGGACTTACGGCGGATGGTCTGGACCTCCCGACGCGCGATCGTCGAACCATGACGACCAGCATCTGCACGACCGTTTCTGAGGCGGGCCTGCCATCGATCGCCTACGACCATCTCGACGACCCCGAAGAGGCGCACCGCGTCATCGGGCAGGCACGCCGGCGGGGGCCGATCGCAATCGGACCACACGGACCAGAGCTCTTGAGCTACGAACTGGTCCGCGCCGTGCTGCGCGACTCCCGCTTCGCCCCTGCGGTGAAGCCGGTGATGGCCGCACAGGGCATCACGTCAGGCCCGGTGTGGGACAGAGCGAACCAGAGCATCCTGGGACTCGAGGGCGCGACGCACCACCGGCTGCGCCGACTCGTGTCGAAGGCCTTCACCCCACGTGGCGCCGAGCGGCTACGGACGCTCATCGTCGACGTCATGACCGAACCCATCGACCCGCTCGCAGCCGCCGGGCGCTGCGAGGTGGTCGTCGATATCGCCCGCCGATACCCCACCCCGATCATCTGCGCGCTGCTTGGTGTGCCGCGTCAGGACTGGCAGCTGTTCTCCGCGTGGGCCGACGACATCAAAAAGGTCTTCGACTGGAACGTCGCCAACGACGAGCCCGTGATCGTGGCGGCGTGGGAAGAGCTCGACGCGTACCTCGAAGAGATGCTTGCGCAACGCCGCGACAACCTCACCGACGACCTGATCTCGGACCTGATCCGCGCAGAGGAGGACGGTGACCGCCTCAGCCGCCGCGAACTTCTCATGCTGGCCAGCACTCTCCTTATCGCCGGTACCGACACCACCCGCAACCAACTGGCGGCAGCGGTTTATGTCTTGGCTCAACACCCCGACCAGTGGGCACTGTTGGGTGAGCATCCGGAGCTGGCCGGCGATGCCGTCAACGAGCTGATGCGTTATTGCCCAATCGTTTTCGCCCTCGTCCGAGTGGCGGCCGAAGACGTCCACTTGGGCGGTGTGACCATTCCGGCCGGGTCCATGGTGGTCGCCAACGTCGCGGCGGCCCACCGTGACCCAGCCGTTTACGACGACCCCGATCGCCTAGACATCTGCCGCGAGCTGTCGGCGCCGTTCCTGTCCTTCGGTAGCGGCGCCCACTACTGTCTGGGCTCGCACCTGGCCCGACTCGAACTCGTCGAAGCTCTGCGCGTCATCACGAGCCGCATGCCCAATCCGCGCTCCGATGGGCTTGCCCACTGAAGGCAACTCACCGGTATCACCGGCCCGATCGCGCTGCCCCTGGAATTCGACCCCGGACACTGAATCCGCCAGACACGCTGATACTGATCAGCTCCCGAGACCCTTCTTGATCGCGTCGTCTTGCTTGTGGCCGACGTCGAGGACGAACTCGGGCGGTGCCAGTGCAAACGTTGGGCCGTCGAATTCCAGCGTCACGAACGCCTTGCCCTCGGTGAACACCAACACCGTCTCTCCCTTGGAGTGATCCGGTGACGTTCCCGAGATCGTCGCGCCATCCACCCCGACCTCAGCCGATAAGGGCTTTGCGAGCAACGCTTCGCGGTGAATCCCCTTTGCCGAATCCAGCTCGTTCGCGGCAGCCGCAGGGTCCGGCAGGACTTGGATGGTGTCGATAATCGTGTGGGACTTGTCTTGGTCGCTGAACGTTATCGTCGCGCCCTGCTGGCCGTTCGGGTTCAGAACGGGTGGACCGACGGCGGTAAAGGGTTCGGGTGCGCCGATATCAGTGGCCTTGATCAGCAGCGAGATGTAATCGCCTGGCTGCACATGTGAGGTGGTGGCGGTGGTGGGTGATCCCGATGCCGGCGTCGAAGACTTCGAATGGCTGCTACAACCGGTTAGCGACGCTCCTGTCAGCGCTGACGCCACGATTACTCCGGCGATCACCGGGTGAGAAATCCTCATCGGGCCGCACTCCCTTCCACCTAGCTAATCGGGAAACCGTAACCCAAGGGGGATTTATCTGGTCGGAGGACGCGATCCTCGGTGGTGTCAGCACACTCGGAACGGCTCCAGCCCAGTCTACGAAATATCGCTGCGCACGGCCTCGAAGATGATGTCAAGCACCGCTTGCGGTCTGGTGATCAGGGGAGCGTGGTCCGCGTCGTGGGTATGGACATTCGCCTGCATGCGTTCGGCCATGAACTTCTGGGTGATCGGGTTGATCATCCGGTCTTCTTCGGCGACAAGACACCAGGACGGCAGGTCTTTCCAACCCGGCCTGGGCACGGGTTGCTGGATGCATGGCGCGGCGATCGGCCGCTGGACCGCCGCCAGCACGGCATGTTCCTCGGCAGTGCCCTGCTGGGCGAATGCCTTGGCAAAAGCGTTGGCCGGCAGCCAAATCCAGCCCTGGTCGTCCGGCTTGAGTTCGGGCGCGTCGGGATGCGAGGGATCGCGGTAGAAGACATCGGCGACGGTTTCGCCCTCGTCGGGCGCCAGCGCGGCGACGTACACCAGCGCACGCACGCGCGGACGCTTGGTGGCGCCGATGACTCCGCCGGCATAGGCGTGTCCCACCACGACGACCGGCCCTTCGGTTCTGTCGATCGTGCGATCGAGCGCGTTCACGTCGTCGGACAGAGTGGTGAGCGGAATCGGGGCGGCGACGACTGGAATCCCGGACTGGTCCAGACCGGCGATGACTCGACTCCAGCTGGATCCGTCGGCCCAGGCCCCGTGGACCAGCACCACCGTGGGGGAGCTCATATCAGACCGCTGCGACTCCCGCCGGCGCGTATAGCCCGCTTCCGGTGACGAACGGCAAGTCGAGCGTGGTCCTGATTCCGGGCGGCGCGGCGACCACGGCCGGGATCGCG
The DNA here is from genome assembly GCF_035314665.1 of Mycobacterium sp. GTDB lineage: Bacteria > Actinomycetota > Actinomycetes > Mycobacteriales > Mycobacteriaceae > Mycobacterium. The sequence continues at coordinate 31,055 of NZ_DATFZD010000162.1, forward strand.
TTGACGATGCGCCCCGCCGCGCCGACGATAGCCGCGTGGTTGTGATCGCCCTTCCGGCTGGTCGGGCAGATGTCGACGGTGTAGGACGGCTCGCCGATGATTTCCACGCGATACGAGCCGCCGGGCTGGGCGGGTTGCGGCCAGTCGGGTCGCAGATCTTCCCGCAATCGGGTGATGTGTTCGACGACGATGGCTGGGCGCCCGTCGCACATGCCCTTGATTTCGAATCGCAGCGCGGCCGTGGTCCCCTTCGCGACGCGCCCCACCGCGATGTCGAAGTCTTCCGGCGCCGGCTCGCGCTGGTAGGACTCGGTGATCTCGTCCAGTTCGATACCCAGACCCACGGCCAGCTGACGGATCGCCGAGCCCCAGGCGATGCTCAGCACGCCCGGAAGCAGCAACATCGGCGTGTCGTCCAGGGGCCTGCCGAAACCCATGTAGTGCATGACCTCCGCGCCGTCGTAGGTCGCGTAGTCGGCGATCTCCATGCAGCGCACCTGTTCTATCTGCTGGCAGGTGCTTGCGAGCGCGAACGGGATCAGGTCGTTGATGAACCCCGGGTCGACGCCGTTGATGAAGATGCTCGAATTACCTTGCCGGGCAGCGTCTTCGACGCGGGCGATGTACTTCTCGGGCATCACGCCCCACGGATACTGCAACATCCCCGGCGACGACCCGACGACGTTGATGCCCGCGGCGAGGATACGCATGACGTCCTTCATCGCTTCGGGCAGGCGCGTGTCACCCATCGCGCAGTACACGACGCATTCGGGTCCGGTGGCGAGAACCGCATCGAGGTCGTCGATGGCGGCGATGCCGGTGGACACGTCCACCCCGGCGAGTGTTCCGGCGTCCTTGCCGACTTTCTCCGGCGACGAGACGCACAGCCCGGTCAATTCGAATTGCGGATTGGTGACCAGCTCGGTCAACGCCAGACGACCGACGTTTCCGGTGCCGACGTGTGCGACGCGGATCGCCATGACTGTCCTCCGTCCCTGGATGCGAGCGCACAGACTTTCTAGACGCTAGTCCAGGGCAGGGAAGCCGACCACGGCGGCGTTGCGCCGCCCGCTACGCGTTGACGTCAGTCGCCGAAGCCTTGATGTGGAGTCGTTGTTGCCACATGAGTGCCACCCGCGCCGAGGTGGCTGGCGGCGAAGTCGGCCCCTTGGGATATCACGCCCCCGTCGTCTGCGTACCCATCGTGCGCGGCGAAATTCATCCCGTCCGAGCAGATCGGGTCCTCGGGAGCACACACCTTGATGGTCTTGGCCTGATACAGCGGGCCGATCACAATCTGCGGTTGGCCGAGGAAGTTCATTGCCCGCACGTTGGGTGTTCCGAATAGCACGACCGCGGCGACGTGGTTGGCCACGGCAGGGTCCAGCGGTTTGGGGATGGTCGCCGGATCGACGTCGGGTGGTATCGAGTCCGGGACGGCAGGCGAGGTGACGAAGCCCATCACGGCGGCGCCTTGTGAGTAACCGCCGAGCACCATCTGGGTGTTCGGGCAGGCTGAGGCCTCGTTGACGACATGAGTGGTCACGTCTCTAATACCGTCGAGTCCGGTCGACCACTGGTCGCTGGCCGGGTAGTTGACCGGATATACGTCCATGGACTTACCGCCCAGGCGCGCGCGCAGGGAGTCGACGAATGCCTGGCCCGTCGGGCCGACACCCGGGTCCTCACCGGTGCCACGAGCGAACACCACCTCGGTGTCCGGGCAGCCCTGGGCGGACGCGAAAGGAACTGCGGCGGTTGGGAGGACAGTGGCAAGCAGCCCTGATGTGGTTGCTACCGCCGCGCCAAAGAGGCGAGTGATGTGATGAGCAATCATGCCGCAGAAGATTCCCTCGAGGTTGGCTACATAAACTACGAATCTCCACATTACATAGGGGTCGCCGAGGGACTCACGGCGAACGGTTAACGCAGGGTTAAGCCGAGCGACTCAGCGCCGTGTTAGTCAACGCTCGTCGGCGCCTCGGACAGCTTCACCAACCGCACTTCAGGCCGCGCCGGAACCTCGTCGGCAAGGAACCACCGGAAGGCGAGGTTGCCGCGGGGATAGCCAAGCGTGGTCAGGGAATTCGGGTGCGTCGTCATGTCGCGAGAGATCACGATCGTCGCCGTCCCGTCTGCGTTGAGCACCGCGCTATGGCCGTTGACCGAGCTGCGCGCATCGGTGACGCCGTGGGTGGCCATGAATTGGTTCCACACCACCAGGTTCCAGAACCGGCACCGCGGCGGCCGGTGGGTGATGACGAGCGCTTCGTCCTCCTCGAGGACGTAACTGCCGTAGGAGTAGCACGCGTCTCGGGCCGACCATCCGAAGTTGGCGTCCGGGGTTTGATACGGGTCGGCGAACTGATTGGCCGCGTGCGCGATCTCGTGGCCCAACACGTGCGCCTCGTCGACCCGCGCTCCCACGGCCAGCGGGAGGATCGCGAACATCGTGCGCAGCCAGGCGGCACTGGCCCGTAGCCGCACAGCCGTTTCGGCGTCGCCGTGCCGGATCGGTTCCGGTTCGTCGAGCGCCTCGATACGCCAGTTGATCGGGCGACCGGTCAGTGGGTCGGCCTGATAGTCGCGGGTCATCAGAACCGCCGCGTCCGGCGTGGGCCCGAGCTCGAACGAGAAGTTGCCGGCTGCGTCGATCTCGAGGTCGTCGTCGCGCACGATTGCCACGATGCGGTCCGACCAGGCGCCCGGCGACGGTTCGTTGTAGGCGGTCAGTGAGAAGTACACGCTGTCGCCGCGGTTGCCGCTGATGCGATAGCGGCGCTTGGGGTCGACCGGACACATGTAGTAGTAGGCGTCGGTGTTGTCGCCTCCCCATCGTCGGTCTCGGCGGAACGGCGTATTGACCGCGACGAACACCGGTCGACTGGGCTCGGCGAAGAGATAGGTGTCGAAGGCTACGCCCAGCGTGGTCGCGAGCATGCGGTAGCCGTCGGCGACGTGTCGGTCGTCGGTGACGGCGCGATCGCCGTCAAGGAAGGAGCTGTCGAGGCCGCCCAGGGTCTGCAGCAATTCGTGCCACGCGATGGTGGACTCATGGTGGGTCACGTGCTGATCCCTCTCGTGATGAAAGCGGCCGTGCGGTCTACCCAGGAATCGTCGAGCGTGTCCCCGCGCGTGAGCAGAGCCAGGAACGTTGTGCCGGCGACGACCTCGACGATCTCGGCCGCGGTGACGTCGGGCCGTACCTCGCCGCGGGTGACGGCGTCCGCTAAGCGATCCGAAAGGCCGCGCGACAAGATGTCGCCAAAGCGCTCGAGCAGCGCCGAGTGCAACGTCAGATCGGCGGCCATCTCACCGACCAGGCCGGGCAGTGCGGCACGCGCGGCCGGAGTGGTCAGCACCTCCGCGGTGCGGCGAACCATCTCGCGCACGTCGCCGGCCAGCGACCCCGTTTCGGGCAGCGCGGTCGCGTCGCTGATCGGGAACACCGCCTCGTGGACGAGATGCGCCTTGCCGGGCCAACGCCGGTAGATCGCCGGTTTACTGGTGCCGGCCCGCCGGGCAATGGCGTCGACCGAGAGGTCCGCGTAGCCCGTCTCGGCCAGCAGTTCGACGGTCGCCTGCAACACCGCGCTGTCGATGCGCTTATCGCGGGGGCGTCCAAGCTCTGTCGTCATTACGAAACTCAAAGTAACATAAGTCGCCGTGACCGATGCCGCTCCCACCCTTGTGCACCTGGACGACCTTGCCGAGCCCTGCTTCAGCCCGCAAATCGAGCCGATCCGCGAGCTCATGGCCGCGATGGCGGCAGAGTGCCCGCTGGATGCCACGGCGCTGCACGCCAAAGCCACCGCCGATACCGGACTAACCGACTTCGGGGCCGACGATTACCGGGAACGCCTCGACGTCTACCTGGCCGCGCTGCAAGAAATCGGCAGCCTGCACGGGCCGGGAATCGTCAACTTCCACGCACAGCTGTTGCAGTGGCTCAAAAACCGGCTACTGCTCAACGATCTACTGGCGCGACACCCCGAGATCTACGACATCGAGCTGCTGCCGCCGGTCGTCATCGCGGGCCTACCCCGCACCGGAACCACCCATCTGCACAACCTGCTCGCGTCGGCCCCGACGTTTCGCACCATCCCGTACTGGGAGAGCAACGAGCCGTTCCCGCTGCCCGCAGAGCTAGGGGCCGAGCCTGATCCGCGCAAAACTCGGATGGACGCCGCCGTCGAGTTCATGAACGCGGCGATGCCGCACTTTCCGCTCATGCATGAGATGACGACCGAGCATGTCCACGAAGAAATCCAGCTGCTGGCCAACGACTTCTCATCGATGCTGTTCGAGACCCTCGCACACGTGCCTCGGTGGCGCGACTACTACCTGGCGCACGACCAGACGTCGTCATACGAGCACCTGACCTTGCAGTTGAAAGCGTTGCAGTTTCTGCGCGGCGGACGCCGCTGGCTGCTGAAGTCGCCCCAGCATCTCGAGCAGTTGCCGGTGCTGGACGCCGTCTTCCCCGGGGTGATCGTGGTGTGCACCCACCGCGACCCGGTGCCGGTAGCGCTGTCGATGATCGCGATGATCACCTACACCGCGCGGATGCATTGCTCCCCGGTCCCGGTGCGCGAGATCGCCACGTCGTGGATCGACCGCTTGCAGACGATGTTGGACGCGCTCGTGCGCGATCGTGCTGTCATCCCGCCCGAGCGCTCCGCCGACATCCGCTTCGACGACTTCATGGCCGACGAGCTGGGCGTCGCCGAACGGGTATACGACCTCGCCGGCGAGCCGCTGACGAACGCGGCCCGCACGGCAACGGCCGATTACCTCTCGGGCCACCAGCGTGGCCGGTTGGGACAGATTGCGACGTCGGCCGAAATGTTCGGACTCGACGAGCAAGGTCTAGCCGCCCGCTTCGCCCCGTACGTGGAGCGGTTCTTGGCGTGATTGCCGGGCGGCCTAGGTAGCCGCGGGCGCCTGGTCAGGGGCCGGAGGAGCGTCAGGAGCAGGCGGCGGCGGCGCGTCAGGAGCGGGCGGCGGCGGCGCGTCAGGAGCCACCATGTTCACCAAGACCGGAGCAGGCGGCGGTGGGGCGTCCGCTGGTGCATCCGGATCCATGGGGAGGTACATGTGATGGGTGAACTGGGGCTGGTAGGCGCCGCCGCCACCAATTCGCACACCACCGCGTTCACCGCTGGACACCGGTGTGCCATCCGGCAGCGTCACCGCGGTGTGACCGCCATTCCAGCCGATCACCAGAGCGCCCGGGGCGGTTCCGTATTTGAAGCCGCGTGCCAACAAGGCCGACTCTTCATTTCCGGTGTTGAACCTTCCGGCGAAAGCCGGCCGGTCGGCAGCGACATTCGATACCAAGGAGGCCAGACCCGAACAGTCCGTTCCGGCGCGCGAATAGCCGTGGCTATACGGCGTGCCCGACATCTGCTGAACCAGAGCCATGATCGTTTCTAAAAACATGCGCCGGGACGTTAACAACAAGATCAAAAACGGCCAAAAATTCTGGCAGCCATCACTTTCCACATTATTGAATGGCCTACGCTACATTTCTGCACAAAAAGCCCTGTTAGGCAACGGCTTAGAACTAGTTAATTAGACATGTGTCAAAGATTATGTAATTCTTGGCTTTCCGCAATTTTGGTCTCAGTTGTGCAAAACCTTACGGCACAAATGGTTGCGGGCAAAAGACTTATTTTCGCTGGTGAGCGATATTGCGCTGCTAAGCGATCGCTCAGCACGCTTCGAACCTGCGATCACGACATGGTGTCGTTCGCCACTACTCCGCAGGCGGCAACTGGCGTGGGCCGTCGGCTGCACGCACTTCACGTGGTCCCTCGCGCTCAGTCAGACCGCGTTGGGACCCACGCTGCGCCAGCGGCAAATCGTCCGCATGCTTAGCGGATAGACGCTTTGACGTCACGGGTTGCGCAACATGTTGTGCACCGAGGTGATCGTCGTCAGCGCCACTGATGGCGGCCGATCCGCTTGAGTGCGTATTGCCGGCACTCTCTTCGCTATCGAGGGTGATCTTGCGAGTACGCCTGAGCGCGAAGGTGATTTCCTCGACCTCCTCGTACACCTGACGCACGGTACGCAACGGATGAGTCGAGGTGTCGATCGCGCGGGCAACAAAGCCCGGAACCAGCGGACGAATCCAGCGAGCGGCGGCTTTGGTGACGTCTGGAATGGTCGGGATAGCCGGCGTGGCCGGCACGTCGGGTGGTTCAACCGGTGCGGGCAGGTTCGGTGTCTCACTCGCATCGACTTTCACCCCGGCGTCGGGCAATTCGGTCGCAGCGAAGCTCGCGGCCTCGGCCTCGGCGGCGATCGGCAGGTAGATGTCTTCGACCACCGGCTCGGCGACGGGTGCCGACCTTTCGACCGCGGCGCTCACCCGCTCGCGTAGCTGCGCGCGGTCGATCTCGGTCTGAGCCTCGACGGCCAGTCGGGCTTGGACGAGTTGCTGCTCGGCCCACATCGTTTCGGCGGCCGCACGCACCTCGGCTCGTTTGACCGCGATCGCGGTGTCCGCCTCGATCTCGGCGCGTTCGCGTTCGGCACGGGCCTTTGCGAGGCGATCGTGGGCCGTTTCACCGCGCCACAGCCGCAAGATCAAGGGCAGCAGGCTCAGCAATATGAAGAACGCGATTGTGACGAGGCGCAGCATCAGTGCGCCGGCGTTGGCCAACGTCAGGTCGTGCATGGCGAGCCAGCGCGCACCCAAGCCATGCTCAGCAGTCGCCGATTGACGCCCTCGGGACAGCGCCCGCTCGCCGTCGGTGATTTTCGCGTCCAGTTCAGCAGCGTCGCGGTCGCGGGCGGCGATGGCGGTGTCCAGCTCGCGCTGGGAATCTGCGAGAAGCTCATTGGCGGTCCGGGTTTCGGGCCCGGAACCGGACACACCGGTGATCCGGGTCTGCGGGCACGCCGGCGTGGGATGGTATTCGCAGCGCGCGACCACCAACGCCTCATCCCGGTGGACACGTGCGGTGTCGACGGGCCCGTCGAGCGCGACTCGGGTGTTGCGCAGCTGCGTCAGGCTCGTCGAGGCCTGCACGACCGCCGGTGCCGAGTCGGCATCGCGGGCCGCCTGCAGCTCCAGATGACGGTCGATCGAACCCGAGAACACCGCCAGGGCGGCGAACTCGCCCACGATCGTGCCGAGCGCAACTGCGACCAGTCCACGTCCCACGATTCCGTGCAGGCCGCGGATCGGCCCGCTGGCGATCCCACGGGTGATCGCGCCGACCAGCAACCCGAACACCAGGGTGAAGGGAATGATGGCCAGCATCGGCCAGCGGGACGCTTCCAGCACGGCGAGGGTCGTCACCAGCCACGCCAGCGCAGCGTTGAGGATCACGACCACGCCGGCGATCGCATGCGCCGACCGCTCGTGACCTTCGTCGAGTTCGCGGCGTTCTCCGCCGCCTACCCAGGTGAGCATCGGACTCAAAACACCTCCTGGTTGTGCCAGCCTGACAGGCCAAGGCCGTGGATACCGAATCAGCGGGTGGATGTGTGGCGCGGCTAACAGCGTGACCAGAATCGCCCAGCCCGGTTCGCACCGGTGCGACAGCCGAATTCTCTCATAACAACCCCCTGCGGGGCTCAAGGCGCAGCCCTATGCGACGCGTTTGATCATCCGCGCGGTAGCCCGCTCGATTGTTTCGCGCTTCGCCTCAGGCGTTCGCTGACGTCGGATTCTGTGTAATGCGGGCGCGATGGTGATGCCTCGTTCATAGGCGGTGATCACGCGCGGATCGACGTAGGAGCGCCGCGCTACCGCCGGCGTGTTGCCCAATTCTTCAGCCACCGCGCGCATTACGGCCGCTTCTTCGCGACGGCGAGCCGTTTTTGACGTCGGCTCGCGTGCGATGGCGAACGCCTCGGCGGCCAGCACCGTACCGTGCCACGTTCGCAGATCCTTCACACTGAACTCTTCGCCCACCAGCTGCCGGAATCGATCGTTGAGGTCGTCGGCGTGGACCTCGGACCAGCCATCCGCCGTGTGGTAGGCGAGTAGCCGTGGCGTCTTCGTTTCGGCACGCAACAGCGACCGCACCGCCCGAATCACCAGCGGGTCTTCTAGGGAGACCGTCCGACGCACCCCGCTTTTGGCCGGATAGTCGAACTCAACACTGTCCCGGTGTACGCGCACATGATCACGAAGCAGTGTGGCCAATCCGAAGCTGCCATTCTCCTCGGCATACTCCTCGCCACCGGACCGGAAATACCCCTGATCGATTAAATGCTGCGCCAAGGCCAGCACGCGATCGCGTCCCAGCCCGCGACCACGCAGGTCGGTGAGGAGCTGCAGGCGCCAGTCCGGCAGATATTTGGCCAAGCTGACCGCGCGGTCGTACTTCTCTTCTGACCTTTCGGCTTGCCATTGCTCGTGATAGATGTACTGGCGACGGCCGGCTGCGTCGGTGCCGATCGCCTGGATGTGGCCGTTGGGGTACGGGGAGATCCACACCTTCTTCCACGCCGGCGAATCACCAGCGCCTCGATCCGCGCGAGCGTCTCGGTATCGACCGAGTCGCGGTGATCTCTCGCAGTCGAGGCATAGGAAAAACCGCGGCCCCGACGAATGCGGCGAAACCCGGGGCCGTCAAGAACGCTCCTGCGCAACCTCACCTGGGTCCCTCGCTACGGCCTGAACGCTGACCTGTGACCGGCATTCGTTTACCCACGGCGTTCTTTGCTAACACCTCCGGTGCAGGCGGCTTCGGCCGACACGATCGGATCAGCCGCGCTGTCGGAAGCTGACGTGAGACGGTATCTGCTTATGCAGGGCTACGACTATGTGAGCTACGAGGCTTTCGGGCGGCGATTCTTTGAAGTGGCCGTGACGGAAGAACGTGTCGGCGCCGCATTCGCTTCAATCGCGGGGAACGAGTTCGACATGGAGCCGATGGCTCAGGGGCCCGGCAAGATCGCCAAAGTCAGCGCCAAGGTGACGATCAAGGAGCCCCAAGTCAGCCGCAACGTCGGCGACGCCATCACTTTTGACATCCATATCCCGCTGCTGATCGATCTACTCCTCGACCTACGACTGGACAAACAACGGTTCCGGGTTGACGGCGACATCGCGCTGAGCGCGACAGCGCGCGCAGCCGAACCGCTGCTGCTGATCGTTGACGTCGCCAAGCCGCGGTCGTCGGACATCACCGTCCACGTGTCGTCGACAAGCATCCGCGGCGAGCTGTTGCGCATCATCGCCGGCGTTGACGGGGAGATCCGGCGTTTCATCGCGCAATACGTCAGCGAGGAAATCGATTCACCGCAATCGCAAAAGGCGCAAGTGATCGACGTGGCCGAGCAACTCGATCAGACCTGGACCGGCATCTGACCGCCGGTTTATCGCATGGCCGCGCCCGGGTATTCAGGCCCGGCCGCGTTCCAGCAACAGGGAGAGTGACGCCGGGTGGCACGAGTTGACGTTTCGACGGAGTCGGACCTGGCGCCCGAGTCGGCGTGGAAGCTGGCGTGCGATTTGAATCGGTTCGGCGACTGGATGACGATATTCGCCGGCTGGCGCGGTCCGGTTCCCGCCAAAATCGACAAAGGCACCCGGGTGTCGTCGTGCATCAAGGTCAAGGGTTTTCGCAACGTCATTCATTGGACGGTCACTCGATACGAAGAGCCGAAAGCGATCGAGCTCAAGGGGCGCGGCCGCGGCGGGATTCGCATCGGGGTGGCGATGACGGTCACCGATAACCATCCCGGATCGACTTTCCACATGACCGCTGATCTGAACGGGGGCCTGCTGAACGGGCCAATCGGGCGGCTGGTCGCGCGGATCATCAAGTCCGATGTGCACGACTCTGTTTGCAAACTCGCTGCTTTGCAATGACTTTCGTCACGCGGATGCCGGGTTGATCGATACGCCAATCATTGCGTCCCAGCGCCGTGGCTGACTTTCCATTCCCGCTGGACTTGGCGAATTCGTCGCGATTCCATGCCCAGCCAGGCGAAGCCGGCGCCGCTCGCTAGCAAAGCAACCGCGGCGGCACCGACGCCGACCCCGACTTGGCGTTCGGCAAAGCTGGCCAGGCACACCACGAATGCGACCACGCCGGCGCCGAACAGCAAGAGCGCGCGCGTCTTCGCACCGCTCTTCATCGATTCGCCGGCGCGCGGCTCAGTGGTGCGGTGATGGTCGATAGGGTCGCGCGAGGTGTCTCCCATGCGGACCGACTACCCAGATCGTGAAGCGAAAAAACGGCTCTGGAACCGTGGTTCAGGCTCCGACGGTGAAACCGGCCAATAGGGCGCGCATGGACTGCGCGACCGCATGCCTGGTCCCGACGGGATCTTCGGAGTTGGCGATCAACATCGCGCCGCGAGTTAGGGCACCCAGCAGCAGCCGGGTGACTGTCGGCGGCGCACGTGGTCGCCGACATGGGTGAGTACACCGAGGCACTGACCAACCACGTCAACGGCGACCACCCCGCGATAGACATTCCAGACGGCTCGCCGGCGCAGGCCAGGACCGCGGTCAACGACCGGCATCTGACCGACGTCTCCGATCGGGACATGAGCCGGCTCGCCGACATGCTGGAGGAAACCGCGGCGCGTTACCTTGCCGCCGCCGCTGCCCTCGACCCATCCGAACGCGCTTCGATCCTCACGGCCGACGGCTTGGCCCTCGAGCCGGCCGTGATGACCTGCTTGCTGCCGGGGGAGCAGTTGGCGCACGGCCTGGATATCGCGCGCGCCGCGGATCGGCCGTGGGGCATCGGCCGCGACGACGCTTTGCTGGTCATACCTGGTGTACTCGCGCTGGCACCGAAATACCTGAGGCCCTCGCGGACCAGGGATCTCGACATCAGCTTCGAATTGCGCATGCGGGGCGGGTGTCGCTATCGGATGGCGATCGCCCACGGCACGGGCGTCGTCACGGAGGCAGGGGAGAAGGCCGATTGTGTGATCACCGCCGATCCGGTCGCATTCCTGCTCATCGGTTTCGGTCGAGTTCCGCAGTTGCCACAAATTCTCCGCGGCAAGTTGCGGGCGGGCGGGCGCAAGCCGTGGCTGGCCGCCGAGTTCGGCACCCTACTGGCCGCCCCGTAGCGGCGGGAGACGACTACGACGCGCAATCGCCTACAGGTCAAGGGTGAGCCGCTGTCCTTTTGCGGCGCGCGAAATGCAAATCAGCATCATTCCGTCGGCGCGCTCGGGCTCGGTGAGCAGCGTGTCACGATGGTCGACGCGGCCGTCGAGCACCCGAGTACGGCAGGTTCCGCAGAAGCCCTGTCGACACGAATACGCTGGCCAGATATCGGCCCGCTGCAACGCCGATAGCAGTGTCTCCTCGGCGCCGACCCGCACCGCGGCGCCCGTCGAGGCGACGCAGACGCCGAACTCCTCGCCGTCGATCACCGGAGGCGCGGCGAAACGCTCGAAATGCAATTCGACGTTGTCGCGGCCCGCGAGCTCAGCGCGAATTGCCGTCAACATCGGCGCGGGCCCACAGGCGTAGACCGCGGTTCCGTCGGGGCAGTCGCCCAGTAGCTGAGCCGCCGTCGGAACACCGTGCACGTCGTCGGTGCGGATTTCGATGCGGTCGCCGAACTCCGCCACTTCGTCGAGGAACGGCAGGCTGTCGCGGCTGCGACCGGCATAGATCATCGACCACTCGACGCCAAGGCGGTCGGCGTGGCGCAACATCGGCAGGATCGGCGTGATGCCGATACCGGCGGCGACGAAACGCAAACGCTGCGTTGGTGATCCGTAGCCGGGCACGGTCAACGGAAAGGCATTACGGGGCCCGTTCGTGGTGACCCGACTGCCGACATCCAAGACGTCGTGCACTTCAGCCGAGCCGCCGCCACCGTCGGGAATGCGCCGCACCGCGATCCGATAGTCGTACTGGCGGCTCGGGTCGCCGCACAGCGAGTATTGCCGCACCCGGCCACTGGGCAGGTGGATATCGACGTGCGCACCGGGACTCCAGGACGGCAGTGACGCACCGCCGACAGCCGCGAATGTCAGCGCGACCACGTCTTGATCGCGGGCAACCACGTTGCGTCCCACCACGGTCAGCGTGATGCTGCTGTCCTGATGGGCCGGGGCCGTCACACGCCTGATCGATCCCGACAACGCCCATAGGCCGGTAACCGCGGCGTCGGCCAGACCGAGCAGCACATCATGCGACGAGCGACCCGAGGCGCTCGGCGGCGCCTGCCGGAACCGGTCTAGGAACCCCAATCAAGGCCTCATCAATAATGTGCCGCGCGCGCCGCCGGAGAACTTGCCAGGTACGCGACCGCCTGCGCCGTGGACCCCATCTGCTCCGGCGAGAAGCCGGGCCGGAAGTACATCAACGTGTTGGAGCCAAACAACTTTCGGAACGTCGGAAGCAGCCCATGCTTCGAATCCATCGCCCGCAGCCATTGCATTTTCCACCAGCCGATGTCGATGTCGGGGTCGGCTTTCATCAGGTACCAGGTGCCCCGCTGGAAGAAGACGAAGACCATCGTGACCGCCATCAGCATCGACCGGATCCGGTCGGGGTAGCTGTTGTGGAAATAGGCGGCGACGTCATGAGCGACGTTGCGGTGTTCGACTTCCTCGCTGCCGTGCCAGCGGAACAGGTCGGCGATGGTGGGATCTGCGCCGTAGTCCTCCCAGTGGCAGTTGAGGACGAAGTCACCGAGCACCGCGGTGTAGTGCTCTATCGCGGCGATGAGCCACAGCCGGTCGCACAGATGGCTGAGTCGGCGTTTCGGGTCCAGGGCCGTGCTCGGTGCCAGCGTGCGGGAAAAGATGAAATCCACCTGGTCAAGCAGCGGCTTGGGGTCGATGCCGCGGGCCACCATCAGCTCGTGCAGAACCTGGTCGTGGACGTCGGCGTGCGTTGCCTCCTGGCCGATGAATCCGCGCATGTCCTCGGCGAGTTTCGGGTCTTTGACGAGCGGCAACGCTTCGTTGAAAACGGCGACGAACCACCGCTCGATCGGGGGCAGCACGATGTTGAGCAGGCTGGCGAAATTCGAGGCCACCGGATGGCCGGGAATCCACTGCAGCGGAACGCCGGACACATCGAAGTGCACCCTGCGCGCCTGGATCTGCACCGGACCCGGGTCGTATTCGTGCTCGAACCGGCGTGGTCGCAGCATGAAGCCTCCTGGATTTGCGCTCAATTCTGATCACGACGAGTGCAAAGGTCAAAGCAGCGGCCTCCCGTCGCCCGCGGCGCCCTGTTAGGTTCCGCCCATGAAATTTGTGATGGCGGCCTATGGAAGTCGCGGCGATGTCGAGCCGTGCGCTGCCGTCGCTGTAGAGCTGCTGCGCCGCGGGCACGACATACGCATGGCGGTCCCACCGGAAATGCTTGGCTTCATCGAGTCGGCGGGCCTTGGCGCGATCGCTTGCGGGCCGGACTCGCGGAAGCAGATGAGCCCGACCTCGGATTTGACCGGGAACGTGATGCCGAATATGCAGAATCCGCTCAGCGCGATGCTCGGCGTGGCCGAGCATTTCAGCCAGGTATGGGCGGAGCGCTCCACGACGCTCACGGCGCTCGCAGACGGGGCCGACCTGATATTGGCGGGCATCGCTGAGCAGGGGCTCGCCGCCAACGTCGCAGAGTATTACGGCATTCCGCTGGCTGCGCTGCACTTCTTCCCCCCAGAGCATTCGCGTCCAAAGGGGTGGATTGGGCGCGTGACGAAGCTTGCGGAAGACGCCCAACGCCGAGCACTCGGCTTGCCAGAGGCAGCCGGACTTTCGCCGCCGTCCCTAGAGATCCAGGCCTACGACGAGCTCTGCTTTCCCGGGGTGGCAGCGAAATGGGGAGAGCAGGTCGCGCGGCGGCCCTTCGTCGGGGCGCTGACACTTCAGTTGCCGACGGGCGCCGACGAGGAGGCCTCGTCTTGGATTGTCGCGGGACCGCCGCCGATCTACTTCGGCTTTGGCAGCAACGTCCACCTCGCGCACCCGGCGCACACGGTCGCCATGATCAGCGCGGCCTGCACGCAGTTGGGCGAGCGGGCGTTGATTTGTTCCGGCGCGACTGACCTCAGTGACATCGCGCACGACGACCACGTCAAGATCGTCGGCGCGGTGAACCACTCGGCGATCTTTCCCGCGTGCCGCGCGGTCGTCCATCACGGTGGCGCCGGCACCACGGCCGCAAGCCTGCGGGCCGGAATTCCCACATTGATCCTCTTTTCAGTCCTGCTCGAAGATCAGCCGCTCTGGGCAGCCGTGGTCCAACAACTGGGCGTAGGTCTTGGACGGAACTTTTTGGGAAGCAGCCTGAAAACACTGGTCGCCGACCTGGGCTCCGTTCTCGCCCCGCATTACCTCACCCGAGCCCGCGAGGTGGCCGCCCATATGACCAAGCCGGCCGAAAGCCTTGCCAGCGCAGTTGATCTCCTGGAAGACACCGTGCGGCACGCGCATTTCGGCTGACCGGCGAGCGGTTGCGCCGAGCAGTCGAGAACACCGTTGCAGTACGGTTCTGTGCGTACTTGGACGTGTCGACATCACCACCAGTTAGGTTCCGCCGATGAAATTTGTGGTGGCAGGCTATGGCGGTCGCGGCGATGTTGAGCCGTGCGTGGCCGTTGGACGGGAGCTGCTGCGTCGAGGACACGACGTGCAGATGGCAGTGCCACCGAACATGCTTGGCTTCGTCGAGTCGGCGGGGCTTGCCGGTGTCGCGTTCGGACCGGACTCGCGCGAGGAGATGAACCCGGGCTCGGATTTGGTCCGCAGGATCATGCCGAAGATCAAAAACCCGCTCAGCGTCGTGCCCGACGTTATCGAGCATGTTACCCAGGTCAAGCTGGACAAGAGCGCGACACTGACAGCGCTGGCAGATGGGGCCGACTTGATGTTGGCAGGCTTCAACGAGCAGGGCCTGGCCGCCAATGTCGCGGAGTATTACCGCATTCCGGCGGTTGCGCTGCACCCCTTTCCGGAGCGGTTTTGGTCATCGGACTGGCTGTTCGCCCAAATGACGAAGGTTGCGGAAGGCGCTCAGCGCCAGACTCTGGGGTTACCGGAGGCGACCGCAGCGTCGGCCCGATCGCTGGACATCGAGGCATACGACGAGTTCTGCTTGCCCGTACCGGCAGCCGAGTTGATGGAACCGAACGGGCGACGGGCCTTTGTCGGGGCGCTCACATTGGAGTTGCCGACGGATGCCGACCAGGAAGTCCTGTCGTGGATTGCCGCGGGAACGCCGCCGATCTACTTCGGCCTTGGCAGCGCGCCGATCAGCACCCCCGCTGACACCTTCACCATGATCAGCGCGGCCTGCGCGCAGATAGGCGAGCGGGTGTTGATCTGCTCCGGGCCCAATGACGTCACCCACGTCGAGCATTTCGATCACGTCAAAGTGGTGCCCGCAGTCAACCACGCGGCCATCCTTCCGGCCTGCCGGGCGGTCGTTCACCACGGCGGCGCCGGCACCACGGCGGCAGCACTGCGCGCCGGGATCCCTGCCTTGATCCTGTGGCTCTGGCTCGATCAGCCGATCTGGACAGCCGGCCTGCAACGCCTGGAAGTCGGCTTCGGACAGCCCTTTTCGGAAACCACCCAGGAATCACTGGTCGCGGGTTTGCGGGTGATCCTGACTCCGCACGTCGCCACCCGAGCCCGCGAGGTCGCCAGCTATATGACCAAGCCCGCCGAAAGTCTCGCCAGGGCTGCCGATCTTCTCGAGAACACCGCCCGCCGGGGACGGTAGGCCTATTCGGATTGGCCGGCGGACAACACCCTGCGCGCCGACCGGGTTTCGATCGCGTTGATGGTCAACGCGCGGAGGGTGATCCGCCATCCGGCGTCGGTCCGTCGATACTCGTCGTCGTAACGCAGATGCCAGACCACGTCGGTCAGCTGGTCGCCGTGTCGACTCCAGTGATGCGCCACGCAGGCGATGCGCCCGCGCGCACTGTCGGGTTGCTGGCCGGCGTCGAAGACCTCGCCGACGATCGCGTGTTCGGTGCGGATGGTCGCGGAGACCGCTTCGACCGCGGTGCGAATCGCAGCATGACCGATATGCCTGCGGACGGGGACCAGCGTGGTCGGCGGTTCGGGCAGAATCAGCTCGGCCGTTTCCGTGAAAAGTTCTGTCACAGAATCGAATTGGCGATCATCGACGCCGGCGGCGTACCGATGCACCAAGTCGGTGAGAGCGATCCGCTCCGTTGCGCTGAGCATCACGCGGGCAGTGAAAGACGTTGCGCGCAGGCAGACAACTCGTCCTTGGCCTGTTCGAGATCGGTGATCGACGGCATGGCCAGCACCAGCCGGTCGGCGCCCTGAGCTGTGAGCCTCTCGGCGCGTTCGGCGTCGATCTTGGTAACCGAATGCCCCAGCGACACTTCGATATCGGCCGGATCGCGGCCGGCCGCCGTTGCCTCGTCACGCATCAGAGCCAGCAGGCCGTCCAACTGATCACCGGCTACCCCCAACGGTTGGAAGCCGTCACCGAAGCGCCCGGCCCGTCGAGCTGCCGCTTTGCTGTGCCCGCCGATATGTAGTGGAAGATGTTGACCGGCAACAGGTTTCGGGCTACTGATGACATTCTCGAAGTGAAAGAACTCGCCATGATGGGTGACGCCCTCTGCCCCGTCATCCCAGAGTGCCCGCAGCACCGCCAACTGCTCATCGGCGCGCCGGCCCCGACTGTGAAACTCGGTGCCGCACGCCTCGATCTCTTCGCGCAACCAGCCGACGCCGACACACAGCCGAAGCCTTCCGCTCGACAGCACATCGACAGTCGCCGCTCGTTTGGCCAGCACAACCGGATGATGGTTGGGCAGCACCAGTACACCGGTGGCCAACCCCAGCCGGTCGGTGTGACCGGCCAAGAACGACAGCAGGTCAAGCGGATCGGGAACCGGGCAGTCGGGCGCCAATTCGACGCGCCCCGAGCGATCATAGGGGTAGACGCTGTCGTACCGGGTGGCCAAAACACTGTGCTCGACGACGACGATCGATTCGAAACCGCACGCCTCGAGATGGCGGGCGAAAGCCGCCATCCAACCCGGATCCGCGGTTATCCCGGTGGCGACCGGTGCGACCACGCCGAACTTCAAGACGTTCATGGCTGACAAGAAACTAACAGCTGGTCTCGGTGGGGGTCACCGCCGTCTCGGCGCGCATGGCATTGGCCAACGTGATCGCCCGGGGATCGTTGAAGACGTCCTCGAGCATGACCGGCTTACCATCGGGGCCGCTCAACGGAATCCGCCAATTGGGATACTCGTCGGTCGTGCCCGGCTGGTTCTGGGTACGCCGATCTCCGACCGCGTCGGTCAACGCGACTCCCAGCAGCCGCGACGGCGTTCGGCCCAGGTACTCGTAGAGGGCGAGGACGGTGTGCTCGATGTCGGCATGCTTGGCCAGCAGGCCGACGCGGCGCAGCTCGGCGATCCAGGCCGCCTGTTCGGTTTCCGCGGCTGCCAGCTCCTCCTCGACGGGTCGCGTCAACAGCCCCAGCGAATCCCGCAGGCGCACATGCTCGCCGGCCAGATAACCGGCGGTCGGTGGCAGGTCGTGGGTGGTCACCGACGACAGGCAGTACTCCCGCCAGCGCTCAGCGGGCAGCGGGCCGCCACCGGTGCCGCCGCGATCGAGCTCGAACCACAGAATCGAGGTGCCCAAAACCCCGCGGTCCCGCAGGTAGTCACGGACCCATGGTTCGACGGTGCCGAGATCCTCGCCCACCACCAGCGCCGCGGCGCGGTATGCCTCGAGCGCGACGATGCCGATCAGCGCCTCGTGGTCGTAACGCACGTACGTGCCTTGAGTGGGCCCCTCGCCGTGGGGAATCCACCACAGGCGAAACAACCCGATGATGTGGTCGATGCGCACCCCGCCGGCGTGCCGCAGCACGGCGCGGATCAACGCGCGGAATGGCTGGTACTCCTGCTCCGCGAGCCGGTCCGGGCGCCATGGCGGCTGCGACCAGTCCTGACCGAGTTGGTTGAATTCATCCGGCGGTGCGCCCGCCGCGACCCCGACCGCCAGCACATCCTGTAACGCCCAGGCGTCGGCCCCGTCGGGGTGCACGCCGACGGCGAGGTCGTGCACGATGCCCAGCGGCATCCCGGCCGCCACCGCGTGCGATTGCGCGGCGGCGAGCTGCTCGTCGAGCTGCCATTGCAGCCAGCGGTGGAAATCGACGGCCTCCGAATGCTCAGCGACGAACTCGGCGACACCGTCGGCGCCGGGATGCTGCAGCGATTCGGGCCACTGATGCCAGTCGCCCCCGTATTCCTCGGCCAGTGCGCACCAGGCGGCGAAGTCGTCGAGCGCCGAACCTTCCCGGGCGCAGAAAGCGGCATACGCCAGTTCACGACCCGCGGTGAGCGCGACCCGATAAACCTGTTCCAGGGCCGCCCGTTTGGCCGCCCACGCGGTGTCGCGGTCGATGGCGTCGAGCGAGGCCGCGTGCCGCTGCACATCCTCGCGCAACCGCCACACCCGGCGACGCTTCCGCAGGTAGGCGAATTCCGGGATGGCCTCGACGCGCAGGTAAAGCGGGTTGACGAAGCGCCTTGATGTCGGCAGGTACGGCGACGGCTCCATCGGCTTGGTCGGTGCGGCGGCGTGCAGGGGATTGACGAGCACATAACCGGCGCCGTGCGCGGAAGCCGACCAAACCGCGAGGTCAGTGAGGTCTGTCAGGTCGCCGACGCCCCAGGACTGTCGGGACCGGACACTATATAACTGGGTGGCCAGCCCCCAGATCCGACGGCCGCCCAGCCGCTCCGGTAAGCCCAGCCATCCCGGTGTCACGATCAGCGCCGCGCTGGCCTCTTCGTCGTCGGACCGCAGATGCACCCGGTGGTAACCCAGCGGCAGGTCGTCCGGCAACACGAAGCTGGCCTCGCCGACCCAGCGCCCGTCCAGCTCGAACGGCGCGGCGAAGTTGTCGACCTGGCGTACCCCGGCGCGGACCGTCCCGTCCTCGAGCTGCACCCACACCTCGGCGGGATGACCGTGGGTCACGTGCACCCAGAACTGCGTCTGGGTGCCGGCACGTCCAAGGATGGTGGCCGGCAGTGAACGGGACCAGTACGCGCGATCGTGAGCGGTCACCGCAGTGCGGCGCTCCAGCTCGGTTTCGGCGGCCACGCCGAACGCGGCGAGGACCGCTACCAGCGTGGTTTCCGCAACACTCACCCGCCGACCGGCCCAGTCCGCGTAATCCGTGGCGATTCCGAACCGCTCGGCGAGTTCGACCAACGAGGGCGCCAGCCGAGTCATGCGCCGCTCCTACTCATCGCCTCATCACATCGCGGGATCATCGTCGCTGGCGGGCCATGCCGCCATCTTCCTTAATCAGATGGCAGAATGCGACCCGAGTGTTCACCTCACGGCAATTTTTTCGCGGACCCGAGTTTGCTCTTCGCCGTACGATGCGCAGTGAAGTTTTCAATTTTTTGGGGGACCCGAGTTTGCTCTCCACCGTACGATGCGCAGTGAGTTTCATCGATCTCCCCACTACTGATGGCAGGTGACAGCACTGTGGTGCAGACCACTCACGCCGCGGCCGCTAATGCGCCCGGCGCCCATACGCTCGTCTGGCGAGGTGGCCGACGGTGCCCTACGGTTATCCCTGTGAATCGTGGGACTACTCCGTATTCAGCCGTTCCGTCGGCTTGGAGCGTGATTAACCGTGGCTGATTCGAATAGCGGCAGGGGGTCGGGCTACGGCCTCGGACTCTCCACCCGGACCCAGGTAACCGGTTACCAATTCTTGGCACGCCGTACCGCCATGGCGCTGACCCGCTGGCGGGTCCGGATGGAAATCGAACCCGGCCGGCGTCAAACGCTGGCCGTGTTGGCGTCAGTGTCCGCGGCGGCGGTGATTTCCCTGGGCGCACTGCTGTACTCATTCATCAGCCCCTCCGGGCAGCTGAACGAGTCACCGATCATTGCCGACCGTGATTCGGGCGCACTGTACGTCCGGGTGGGGGACAAGCTGTACCCGGCGCTGAACCTGGCGTCGGCCCGGCTGATCGCCGGCCGGCCGGACAACCCGCACAAGGTGCGTGCGAGCCAGATCGCGCAGCAGCCGCACGGACCGCTGGTGGGTATCCCCGGCGCGCCGTCGGATTTCTCCCCGACCACCCCCGCATCGTCGTCGTGGCTGGTGTGCGACTCGGTGACACCGACGGCCGGCGTCGGGGCACCGTCGCCGGTGACCGTCACCGTGATCGACGGAAAACCGGACCTGTCGAATCGCCGGCACGTGTTGAACGGGTCGGACGCGGTGGTGCTCCGCTACGAAAAAGACACCTGGGTGGTCCGGCAGGGACGCCGGTCGCGTATTGATGCGTCCAACCGCGCGGTGTTGTTGCCGCTCGGATTGACCCCCGAAAACGTCAACCAGGCGCGGCCGATGAGCCGGGCGCTCTACGACGCCTTGCCGGTGGGTCCCGAGCTGGCGGTGCCGAAGGTGCCGGACGCGGGTAAGCCCGCCGGATTCGCCGGCGCGCCGGGACCGGTGGGAACCGTGATCGTGACACCGCAAATCAGCGGCCCGCAACAGTATTCGGTGGTCTTGGCCGACGGCGTGCAAACCGTGACGCCGGTGGTCGCACAGATCCTGCAGAACGCCGGAACGCCGGCGGGCAATGCGCCGGTGGTGGTTGCGCCGGCGTCGCTGGCGAAGATGCCGGTGGTCAACGGACTCGACTTGTCCGCCTATCCCGACGGGCCGCTGAAACTGGAGGACATCCGCGACAATCCGGCGACCTGCTGGTGGTGGGAGAAAACCGGCGGTGAAGAGCGCGCCCGCGTCCAGGTGATCTCCGGGCCGACGATTCCGGTGTCGGCGGGCGACAGCGACAAAGTGGTGTCGCTGGTGAAGGCTGACAGTTCCGGCCGAGAAGCCGACAAGGTCTTCTTCGGCCCCGACCACGGCAACTTCATCGAAGTCACCGGCAACGACCCCGCGTCGGCCACATCCGAATCACTGTGGTGGCTCTCGAGTTCCGGTGTGCGCTTCGGCGTGGAAAACTCTCGTGACGCCCGCTCCGCGCTGGGGTTGACTGGTCAGCCCAGCCCCGCCCCCTGGGTGGCGTTGCGGCTGTTGGCGCCTGGCCCCACCCTTTCGCGCGCCGATGCGTTGGTGCGCCATGACACCCTTCCGACCGATATGAACCCTGCAGAGTTGGTGGTACCAAAGTGAAGCAAGGATTTGCACGTCCGACGCCCGAGCGCGCCCCCGCCGTTAGGCCCGAGAACATTGTCCTACCGACGCCGCTGAGTGTTCCGCCGCCCGAAGGCAAGCCGTGGTGGCTGGTTGTGGTCGGTGTGCTGGTGGTCGGCCTGCTGGTCGGCATGGTCGGTATGACCGTCGCCAGCGGCTCGCGCATGTTCCTAGGCGCCGGCTCGATCTTCCCGATCTTCATGATCGGCGGCGTCGCGATGATGATGTTCGGCGGTCGTTTCGGTGGCCAGCAGCAGATGAGCCGGCCGAAACTGGACGCGATGCGTGCCCAGTTCATGCTGATGCTCGACATGCTGCGCGAGACCGCCAACGAGTCGGCCGACAGCATGGACGCCAACTACCGCTGGTTCCACCCGGAGCCGACGACGTTGTCCGCCGCGGTCGGAACGCAGCGGATGTGGGAACGCAAGCCGGACGGCAAGGACCTCAACTTCGGCGTTGCCCGCGTCGGTGTCGGCATGACCCGCCCCGAAGTGACCTGGGGTGAGCCGCAGAACATGCCGACCGACATCGAGTTGGAGCCGGTGACCGGTAAGGCGCTGCAAGAGTTCGGTCGCTACCAGAGCGTCATCTACAACCTGCCGAAGATGGTGTCGCTGCTCGTCGAGCCGTGGTACGCGCTGGACGGCACCCGCGATCAGGCACTGGGACTGATGCGGGCCATCATCTGCCAGCTGGCGTTCTCGCACGGCCCCGACCACCTGCAGATGATCGTGGTCACCTCCGACATGAGGAAATGGGACTGGGTCAAGTGGCTGCCGCACTTTGGTGACCCGCGCCGCCGCGACGCGGCCGGCAACGCCCGGATGGTGTACGGCTCGGTACGTGAGTTCGCCGCCGACCAGTCCGAATTGTTCGCCGGCCGTGGCTCTTTCACTCCGCGGCACGCTAGCTCGTCCGCCGAGACACCGACGCCTCACCACGTGATCATCGCCGATGTCGATGACCCGCAGTGGGAGTACGTGATCAGCGTCGACGGGGTCGACGGAGTCACGTTCTTCGACTTGACCGGCTCGGCGCTGTGGACGGGTAACCCCGAGCGGGTGCTGCGATTCACCAACGATGTCGGGGTGATCGAGGCGCTGCCCCGTGACCGCGACACCTGGATGGTGATCGACGACAACAGGTGGTTCTTCGCCCTGGCCGACTACGTCACCGAGCCGGAGGCCGAGCAGTTCTCGCAGCGCATGGCGCACTGGCGACTGGCCGAGGCCTACGAGGAGATCGGCCAGCGGGTCACCCAGATCCGCGCTCGAGACATCCTGTCCTACTACGGCATTGAGGACCCCGCCGAGATCGACTTCGACTCGTTGTGGGGTAATCGGCGCGACGGACTCAGCAGCCGGTCCCGGCTGCGGATCCCGTTCGGCAACCGTTCCGACAACGGCGAGCTGCTGTTCTTGGACATGAAATCCCTCGACGAGGGCGGCGACGGCCCGCACGGGGTCATGTCGGGTACCACCGGTTCCGGTAAGTCGACGCTGGTGCGTACCGTGCTCGAATCGCTGATGCTGGGGCATCCGCCGGACGAGCTGCAGTTCGTGTTGGCCGACCTCAAGGGTGGATCGGCTGTTAAGCCGTTCGCCGGAGTGCCACACGTGTCGCGGATCATCACCGACCTGGAAGAAGACCAGGCGCTGATGGAGCGCTTCCTGGATTCCCTGTGGGGCGAAATCGCCCGCCGCAAGGCGGTTTGCGACGGCGCCGGCGTCGACGACGCCAAGGAGTACAACGAGATGCGCGGCAGGATGCGCGCACGCGGCCAGGACATTCCGCCGCTGCCGATGCTGGTGGTGGTCATCGACGAGTTCTACGAGTGGTTCCGCATCATGCCGACCGCGGTCGACGTCTTGGACTCGATCGGCCGGCAGGGTCGTGCTTACTGGATCCACTTGATGATGGCCTCGCAGACCATCGAGAGCCGGGCCGAAAAGCTCATGGAGAACATGGGTTACCGGTTGGTGCTGAAGGCGCGGACCGCCGGTGCGGCACAGGCGGCCGGTGTTCCGAACGCGGTGAACCTGCCCGCTCAGGCCGGTTTGGGCTACTTCCGTAAGAGCCTTGACGAGATCATTCGGTTCCAAGCGGAATTCCTGTGGCGCGATTACCGCCGCGGCGTTTCGCTCGACGACGATGGTCCGAGCGCGCTGACGCATTCGCTGGATTACATTAGCCCGCAACTGTTTACCACGGGCTTCACGCCGATCGAGGTCAGCGTCAGTGGACCGGACGACTTCGACACGTTGAGCAACGGCGAGGTGACCGGCAACGGAGCCCTCGATCTCGACGACGAGGACGAGGAAGAGGAAGACGAGGCGATCAGAACGCCAAGAGTCGGCACGGTGATCATCGATCAGCTGCGCCGGATCGACTTCGAGCCGTACCGGCTGTGGCAACCGCCACTCGACGTGCCGGTGTCGATCGAAGACTTGGTGAACCGCACCCTCGGTCGGCCGTGGCAGGAGGAATACGGCACGGCCAGGAACCTGGTGTTCCCGATCGGAATCATCGACCGGCCGTTCAAGCACGACCAGCCGCCGTGGACGGTCGACACCTCGGGTCCGGGGTCCAACGTGCTGATCCTCGGTGCGGGCGGCGCGGGTAAGACCACCGCGCTGCAGACGCTGATCTGCTCGGCCGCGCTGACCCACACGCCCGAGCAGGTCCAGTTCTACGTGCTGGCCTACAGCAGCACCGCGCTGACGACGGTGGCGGGGCTGCCGCACGTCGGTGAAGTCGTCGGCCCCACCGACCCCTACGGTGTTCGCCGCACCGTGGCTGAGTTGCTGGCGCTACTTCGCGAGCGCAAGCGCACTTTCCTCGAGTACTACGTGCCCTCGATGGAAGTGTTCCGACGGCGCAGGTTCGGCGAGGCTGGCGACGTGCCCAACGACGGCTTCGGCGATGTCTTCCTGGTGATCGACAACTACCGGGCGCTCGCCGAAGAGAACGAGGTGCTGATCGAGCAGGTGAACCAGATCATCAACCAGGGGCCGTCGTTCGGGGTCCATGTGGTGGTCACGGCCGACCGCGAATCTGAGCTGCGGCCTCCGGTGCGCAGCGGTTTCGGATCCCGGATCGAGCTGCGGCTGGCTGCGGTGGAGGACGCGAAGCTGGTTCGCTCCCGGTTCGCCAAGGAGGTTCCGGTCAAACCGGGCCGCGGCATGGTCGCGCTCAACTACACGCGGCTGGACAGCGACCCGCAATCGGGTCTGCACACGCTGGTGGCCAGGCCGGCACTGGCCAGCACGCAAGACAACGTTTTCGAGTCTGACGGTGTCGCCGCTGCGGTCAGCCGGGTGGCGGCCGGCCATGCGCCGGCGGTGCGCAGGCTGCCCGCCCGGTTCGGGCTCGAGCAGGTGCATGCGCTGGCGGCGGCCGATCGGCGCCCGAACGTCGGGGCTGGCGGAATCGCTTGGGCCATCAACGAATTGGACCTGCAGCCGGTGTACCTCAACTTCGCCGAGAACGCGCACCTGATGGTGACGGGCCGGCGCGAGTGTGGCCGCACCACGACCCTGGCCACGATCATGTCTGAGATTGGTCGGATCTACGAGCCCGGAGCCAGCATCGCGCCGCCGACATCGCGACCCTCGGCGCAGGTCTGGCTGGTCGACCCGCGTCGTCAGCTGCTGACCACGCTGGGCACCGAGTACGTCGAGAAGTTCGCCTACAACCTCGACGGCGTCGCGGCGATGATGGACGAGCTGGGCGCGGTGTTGACTCGGCGCGAGCCACCACCGGGGCTGTCGGCCGAAGAGCTGCTGTCGCGGACTTGGTGGAGCGGGCCGGAGATCTTCCTGATCATCGACGATGCGCAGCAGTTGCCGCCTGGCTTCGATTCGCCGCTGCACAAGGCCGCGCCGTGGGTGACCAGGGCAGCAGATGTCGGCTTGCACGTGATCGTCACCCGTACCTTCGGTGGATGGTCGTCGGCGGGCAGCGACCCGATGCTGCGGGCACTGGCCCAGGCCAACGCCCCGCTGCTGGTGATGGACGCCGACCCCGATGAGGGCTTCATCCGCGGCAAGATGAAGGGCGGCCCGCTGCCACGCGGTCGTGGTCTGCTGATGGCCGAGGACACCGGCGTGTTCGTCCAGGTCGCGGCGACCGCGCTGACGGCCGCGCAGCAGGCCCAGACGCATCAGAAGGCGGCGATTCGCGACAACGGCTAACGCTGCCCGCGCCGTCAGCACCGCGGTCAATCAGTTGGGGACGGCCCAACGGGTTGGGCTCGGTTCGGGTAGCGCCGCGCTGGCCTCGACCAGCTTCGGCGGCAGGGTAAGACCACCCTCTGTCGGCGCGCTGTCGGTGCCGTCGACGGGAATGCCGCCGATGGTGCCGGTGACCAATTTGGCCGGACGCGACGGCTCGGCCGCTCCAAGCCGGTTCGATCTGCGGTCCAGCCTGATCCGGTTATCGGCGGTGGTCGGTTGACGAGGCACATCCACTGGGCCGCGGCCAGCCCAACCGCAGATGAACGGCAGTCATCCGAGGATGAACAATGGTCGTCTGGGAATGAATAGTCGGCGTAGGCCGCGGCAGGGGCCTTTCCGGCCATCTACTGTCGCAGGTGAGCGACTGCTTTAGTGAAGAGCATCCATGCTCAAAGTTGTTGACGCTGAGGGTTACCGAGGAAAGAAAGCGCATTTCGTCTGTGACCAGATACCGCGGTTTACACGTCGACACCGAGCGAGTGACGGCCGGGGCATGCCGATCGCTGAGCAGTCCACGACAACACTGTGGGGCCGATATCGGTTGTTGCCGACCGTTGCCGCCCTGGCTTCCTGACGGAGGGGTTTAGTGCTGGATTTCGGGCTGTTACCACCGGAGATCAACTCGGGTCGGATGTATTCGGGTCCTGGACCGGGGCCGATGTTGGCTGCTGCGGAGGCCTGGGACGGGCTGGCAGCCGAATTAGGTGTCGCGTCCACCGGTTACGGGTCGACGATCACCGAACTGACGGGCAATCCGTGGATCGGCCCCTCGTCGGTGGCGATGACGGCCGCGGCCATGCCGTATGTGGACTGGCTGAGCACCACCGCCGCACAAGCCGAGGAAACCGCCAACCAGGCCCGCGCCGCCGTCGCCGCCTACGAGGCGGCGTTCGCGATGACGGTGCCCCCACCGGCGATCGCGGCCAACCGCGCGCTATTGATGGCATTGATCGCCACCAACTTCTTCGGTCAGAACACCCCCGCCATCGCGGCCACCGAACTCCTATACGCCGAGATGTGGGCCCAAGACGCCGCCGCCATGTACGGCTACTCCGCCGCCTCGGCGGTCGCCGCACAGGTGACACCGTTCGCCACCCCACCACAGACCACCAGCCAGAACGGCGACACCAGCGGGCAAGCCGCGGCGGTTGCTCAGGCCGGCGGGCAAGCCGCCGGCAACGCTGCGCAGACCACCGCCCAGACCGCCGCGTCGACGACCACGTCGTCGACCACCACGTCGACCTCCACATCGACCAGCTCAACGGTCTCGGGAGCGACAACCGCCGCCGGTGGCTTCTTGGGCAGCGGCAAAACGTTCAGCGAATGGATCGGTAGCGGCGGATGGCTGGGTACCGGCATGACGAACGCCAATATCACGACGATCCTCAAGCAGACCCTGCAGGCATACTTCGGAGTGGGTATCGCAAGCTTCAGCATGAGCTATGGCCAGCAGCTGACGTTCCCTCCGGGCCAGGTCGCGACGCTGACGGCGCCGACAACATACTGGACGGCGCCGACAGCACACTTCGCGGCGCAATTTGCCGGTGTGGGGGGGCTGGGCGGCGGTGGTGGTGCACCGCTGTCGGCAGGTATGGGCCAGGCCGGCACGCTCGGCCGGCTGTCGGTCCCCGCGAGTTGGCCCGGGGCGACACCTGCTCAGATGGAGGAGGCCCAGTTGGTCAGCGCCGTCCGCCCCGCGGGGCCAACGTCGAACGCGATGCTCAACGGTGTGCCAATGGCGAATGGTGCTGGTGGCCTCGGCCGCCGCGGCACGGGCTACTCTGTCCGCTACGGGTTCCGGCACGCTGTCATGCCACGCCCGCCAATCGGCGGATAGCCCACTCACGGAGCAGCCGAATTACCGCTTGCTGCGTCGAAACAAGAACGTCAGACTACGTCGCCGATTAGCGAAGCCGGGTGCGAAGGTGAACCCGTCAGTTTGATGAAAGAGGTGTCCTTCGAATAGGACCGCTCGGTTCGCGCGATAAGGAATAGTCGTCGATTCGGCGTTTTGATCGCGCAGGAACTGCCTGACCCGCTCGCCGCCAGAGTTGTAGTCGTTGAAGCTCCAATTGCTCGGTGCCGTCTTGTCCCAAACAACGATGCCGCCCGTACTCGGGTCAAGGTTCGCGGCGTCGGGAGTAATCCACATGTTCAACGTGAAATCGGCATCATCGGCGTGAATGTCAGTTCCCGGAAGCTTGCTGTCGTACTCGAATGCCCACCATTGTGCCAATTGATATCCAGCAAGCGCGTCGCCAAGTGCCGTTTGGAGCTCTTCCGCTATGGCGAACAGTGAGACACTCGCAAATCCGTCTTGAGGAAAGGCACCTACATAACCGAACTTATATGGGTGACGCCAGACCGTAGACTCCAGGCAGAATTTTTGCACCTGATCTAGAGCATCCGGGGTCAGGAAATCATCGATCACTTGCACCTTCTCCCGGCCGGTTACCACACCTTCTCGTATCGATGCGTAATCGACGGTCGGATTCAGGTACCTAGGCAGCCTCTCCTCGGAGACCCTGACGTACGGCGGGTCGGCGAGGATCCGGCTGTTCCTTCCCTGAACGGATACGAAGGGCGCTTCGCCCGTCGTCCCCTCGATCACCTCGGTGAGGCGCCGGCCAAGGCTGTCAAGCTCCTCAGTGAAAACACCCGCCAACGCCTGTGGATCGCAATTGCCGCTGGCGAGAATGTGGTCGAGCTGTTCGGCATTCTGCAAAGCGAAGTGTGCTGGGATCGAATACTTATCGGGCGGTGTCGGACGTTGTTCACGGGATAGGGTGGCGACGGCCCGGAAATCTGACAGCGCGGAAGCATAGTCGGCCAAAGCCACATTCACCTTCGCGAGTACGGCTCTGGCCGGCACAGAGGAGGGCTCCCCTTCTACCGCGGCCGAAGCGTAACGAAGCGCTTTATCGTGTTCTCCGATTTCCAGATACGAAGACGCGAGCATGCATATCGCTTGAAGCGTGGGCTCCTGCCTGGCGGTTCTTATCTGACGACGACGTGGACGAACCTGTCCTCGATGATTTCGGGCGTCGGCAGCCAGGCCACCTGGACCAACGTTGCGAACAGCTCGACCGGTCTTGGTATTTCGCAGTGGAAGAACTTCTTCATCTACCAGCCGTGGAGTCACGGGATCGGGTTGGGTTCGCTGAACGGCGGGCTCGCGTCGCCGGGGCATGTCGCCCCTGGCTTGGGGGCCAAGGCGGCATCGGCGGCTCTGGGCAGCGCGCAGACGGTGGGCAGGTTGTCGGTGCCGCCGAGCTGGGCCAGCGCAACTCCGGCGATTAGGCTCGCCTCCACCGCGTTGCCGGCCACCAGTCTCGCTGCGGCCCCCGCGACAGATATCCCGATCGGCCTGTTCAACCAGGGAACACTGGGCAGCTTGACCGGAGGTGCGTTGGGCAGCCCGGCCGCTCGCGTCGTCAGCTCAACCGGCGTGCGGGCCAAGGTGACTCCTGCCGGTGAGCGCAGCAAAGGACCGGTCAAACTGGACAAAGTTATCGCGCAATTGCAGGAGCAGCCCGACCAGGTTCAGCACTGGACCGTCGATGAAGCCGGGCTCGATGATCTGCTCGCGAGATTGTCAACGAAACCCGGCATCCACGCGGTGCACCTTGCCGCCGACGAGAAGGCCATAGCGCCAGCCGTAAAAACCAAATCCACATTGGGATAGCGCGAGAAGAAGCAGATGATGCGACATATCGAGGGAGGATCAATGAAACCGCTGTTAGCCGTTGTCGGCGTATCACTAGGGCTCGTCTTGGGGGTGCCGGCGCAGGCTGATCCCGGCATCGACGAGGCGCCCAGCAACGACAGTAACGGGGTCTTCCTAGCCGACCTGCAGAAAGTAGGTATCGGATATAGCGACCCAAACCAAGCCACCAGCGCCGGTCAAGCGGTATGCGCTTGCATCCACAACGGAATGTCCGGCCTGCACCTGCTCAAGCACCTCCAGGAGAACAACCCCGCGCTTACCGAGAACGGCGCTGCGCAATTCGCGACGATCTCGGCGAAGTCGTATTGCCCCCGACAACTCGACGAGACCGACGAACCCGGTGGCAGCAAAGCGAGAACCGGTGGCGGCGGCAAGGGCGGTGGCGATTAAATCGCCGCGCGGTTGCTGAATAAGCCACTTAATAATTTCCGCAATAGCCGGCAATATTACGTCGATTTTTCCGTGGACGCTTAATTCCAGGCCAACACCGAAACTCGGCGAACCACAAGCGATCTCACGCGCTTTAAAAACAGCAAGCCCTGCGGATCGCCTCTACCTCAGGGACCTTCTGCGGGATCGATGCGTCCATCCAGATCGCTGCAGCCCAGATGGGCAACCAAACTCATGATGAACATCTGATCCCGGCGGATGAACAGTGGTTATCCAGGCGTGAACAGTTGGCTTCGTCAGGGCGTTGTCCAATTGACACCAACTAACCTCTCAACAGACGGGATTTCTGATGCCCGAAGGTCCTAGAAGCTCACGGTTATATGAGGAGGAAACCGGATGTCATTCGTGACCACACATCCCGAAGCATTGTCGGCAGCGGCCGGCAGTCTGCACGGAATCGGCGCAGGGGTGAACGCCCAGAACGCGGCCGCCGCGGGCCCGACGACCGGGGTGGTTCCCGCTGCCGCCGACGAGGTTTCGGCGCTGACGGCCGCCCAATTCGTCGCGCACGCTCAGCTGTACCAGGCGGTCAGCGCTCAGGCTCACGCGATTCACGAGATGTTCGTGAACACGATGAGGACCAGCGCCGGTTCGTATGCCGCCACCGAGGCCGCCAACGCGGCTGCGACAATCTAGGGGAGAAGAGACCAGTGGTGGATTTTGGGGCGCTACCGCCCGAGATCAACTCGGCCCGCATGTACGCCGGTCCGGGTTCGTCGTCGCTACAGGCCGCCGCGTCGTCCTGGAACGGGCTTGCCGCCGAGTTGAGTTCGGCCGCGACCAGCTACGAGCAGGTGGTCAATCAGCTCGTCAGCGATGAGTGGATGGGGCCGGCGTCAACGTCGATGGCAAGCGCCGCGCAGACGTATGTGTCGTGGTTGAGCAACACCGCGACAAAGGCTGAGCAAGCGGCCGCCCAGGCCAGGTCCGCGGCCGCCGCTTACGAGCAGGCGTTCGCGGCCACGGTGCCCCCACCGATGGTCGCGGCCAACCGTGCCGAGACCGCCGCCGCAGTGGCGGCCAACGTCTTCGGCCAGTACACCCCGCTGATCGCGCAGCTCGAGGCGCAATACGGGCAGATGTGGGCCCAGGACTCGGCGGCGATGTACGGCTACGCGGGTCAGTCCGCGGCTGCCACCCAGGTGACACCGTTCGCCTCTCCGGCCGCCTCAACCAACCCGGCCGGGACTGCCACGCAAGCCGCCGCGGTCACCGCTGCACAGGGCAACTCGGCCGCGACGAGCGCGCAGAAGATCCTGCAAGAGCTGACCTCGGCGCTGCCAAGCAGTATCCAAGCTCTTCTTTCGCCTTCGGGCGCGGCGAGCCCGGCCGCTGGGTCGTCGATACTCTCAACGCTGTACGGCTTGATCTTCGGGACGACCATACTGCCCACCAGCCTTTCGGCGTTCGTCAACGCGTACGCGCCGTACGCGAGCTTCTTCTACAACACCGAGGGTCTGCCTTACTTCAGCGTTGGTATGGGCAACTTCGGCATTCAGATGGCGAAGACCACGGGCGCCTTAGTCGGCGGCGCGCCGGCGGCGGCTGCCGCCGCGCCGCCGATTCCCGGCTTAGGTGGGCTTGGCGCCGGACTGGGCGGCGCTGCCGGTGGTGCTGTGCACCCGGCAGGAGTGATCGCCGAAATGGGCAACGGCGGCGCGCTCGGCAGGTTGGCTGTGCCAGCGTCGTGGGTCGGTGGCGCGCCGCAGGCGCCCACTCCTGGTAACCCGATTCCGGTCAGCACCGTCAGCGCTGTCGAGCCAAGCGGCGGCAGCGGAAACCTGATGGGCGGTATGCCACTAGCCGGTGCGGGCGCAGGAGGCGGTGGCGGCGCCGGTCCCAAGTATGGGTTTAAACCGACAGTGATGACCCGCCCACCGTTTGCCGGGTAGGCATCAGGCCGACAGCGACGCGCGACGCATCGTGATCGGCGCTGCGGTTCATCGTTGAGGTGTGTTCGCGCTCGGGCGCTTGATAGGCCCGAGCGCGAACTGCGTTAACGGTCCCCTCACCTTCCAGCCGGGCCGAGGTAAATCCCCGGCGTCGAGGGTTTCGCATCCGTGGCCCGAACATGAACAGTTGGGATATCTCCCGAAGAGCACGAGACATATGGAAGTGAGGCAGTAGGTTGCGGCTGGGTGAACAATTGCGGGGTGGGGCAGGAGTGACATATGGTGCAACCCGGTAATTCATCTGTTTATCTGGCGAAGTCACGCAGGCCCCGAAATAGGCGGGGGCGCTGGGCTGCACCTGCGGAATACTCGACAGTTAGCGACGCCCGTGTGCTCCCGAAAACCGTCAGCGGTCGCCGGACGATCGGAGCCGCCAGCGTGGTGCCACGCCCGGTGAACCCTGCTGAGGTAGCTCAGGCGCGGGTGTTCGAGAGGCTGCTGCAGGCCGAGTCTGCCGAGTTACAGGAATTAGCGCACCGCATGGCGGGGGCCGTGGATCAACCATCCGACCTGGACAGCTCAGCGCCGTCGTGGGATCTGATGCAGATACGCGCGCGCATCGACGAAGTTCAGCGTCTGCTTCAGGCGTTGCGGGGCCGCTTCCCGCCTCCGCTCCCGGAATCGGAGCGGTAATCGGCGCGAATTAACCGGTCGCCAAACCTGATTGCCGTCTAGTCCTCTTCCAGGATCAACGCCATCTCCGGGCAGGCTGCGACGCCGTCACGAGTCGCCTGCTCGTTCTCGGGCCGAACCTCGTGTTCTTCGAGGATGGAGTAGCCGGATTCGTCGATGGGAAATAGTTCCGGGTCGACCGCGTAGCACTGCGCGTGCCCAACGCATTTCGACTGCTCGACACGAACCTTCAACTGTCCTCCCTCGATCGGACACCTGCCGATTCTAGAAGACACTATGCCCGTCGGCCCATCGCCCGACTGAGGAACGGCGAGCGCCTACGATGCACACGAGACAACGGACGACGGGAAGAACGCGTGCATGAGCACCCTCAATGAAAGCCCGTGGGGCAGCTTTCACTTACCGCGGCTCGACTACTACAGCTTGCCGATGACCGCCGACCGCGGTGTCGGGTGGAAGGTTTTGCGGGACGCCGGGCCGGTCGTGTACATGAACGGGTATTACTACATCACCCGCCGCGAGGACGTGCTGGCAGCGTTGCGCAATCCCAAGGTCTTCTCATCACGACTGGCGCTTCAACCCCCGGGCAGTCCGATACCTGTCGTTCCGCTGGCTTTCGACCCGCCAGAACACACCCGGTACCGCAAAATTCTGCAGCCGTTTTTCAGCCCGCACGGATTGAGTAAGTCGCGACCGGTGCTTCAGCGGCACGCCGTCGACATGATCGGCGCCCTCGCCGACCGAGGCGAGTGCGAGGTGATGAAAGATCTGGCGCGGCTGTATCCGTTTCAGGTATTCCTGGATCTCTACGGTCTGCCGTTGGAGGACCGCGACCGCCTGATCGCCTGGAAAGACGCCGTCATCGCCGATAAGCCCTATGTCAGCGAGGCCGACATCGCGTCGCCCGCCCATGACCTGTACGAATACCTAACCAACGTGATCAAGCAGCGCAGGCAAAGCCCGGGTTCGGACATGTTGTCTCGGGTAATGGCCAGCGACGGCGATTTCACCGATCTCGAGCTGCTGGGAATGAGCCACCTACTGATCCTGGCGGGGCTGGACACCGTGACCGCGGCGATCGGTTTCTCGCTGCTGGAACTTGCACGCAGGCCGGAACTGCGCACTATGCTCCGCCATAATCCAAGGCAGATCAGGGTTTTCATCGAAGAGATCGTCCGGTTGGAGCCGTCGGCGCCGGTCGCGCCGCGGGTACTGACCGAGACGGTCGAAGTCGGCGGGATGATCTTGCCTAAGGGCTCGTCGGTGCACTTATGCATGGCAGCGGTCAACCGCGACGGCAGCGACGCGATCTCCACCGACGAGCTGGTCATGGATGGTAAAGTGCACCGGCACTGGGGATTCGGCGGCGGCCCCCACCGCTGTCTCGGTTCTCATCTGGGGCGTATGGAGCTGACGGTGCTCGTCGACGAGTGGCTCAAGCAAATTCCCGAATTCGAGCTCGTTCCCGGCTATGAGCCCGAAATCCGTTTTCCCAGTAAGACTTTCGCGCTGAAGAGTTTGCCGCTGCAATTCAGCTGATGGCGAATCGGATCCGAGGGACGGCTCAACCACCTCAAACGAAGCTGCGGTTGGAACCGCACCGAACTGACCGGTATCACCGGCGGCCGAACCTCTGCGGGCACGGCGTCTTCGCCCGCAACCTCGTCAAGATCAGCACCCTGGCCGGCTGAATCGAAACCACGGCCGGCCAGCCATCCTGACATGAGCTCGCCGCTGACCGCCACGATCCCCGGAGAGCCTTTCTCAGGCCCTAGTAGCTAGATTTTTATGCGCTAGATTTTTATGCCTTGCACGTCCCGGCGTCGTCCCGCGTCAGCTGACCCGCCCCCGCGTTGCCTTCCGACTCGAGACCATTGCCGAGCTGAGATCATTCAATATACGCAGGTCATGGGTCGCTTGGGGAGCGGAGAGCCCGTCTCGGAGCGTTCCTCGTTACTCAGCCGTTACCGCAGATGAACAGTTGTTGCCGACTGGTGAACAGTTGCAAACACCCCGCTCTAGCAGCAGCGGGGAGCGGTGCGTGAGTCTATTCTCATCCTCGGACAGCTTGCCGAAATCGACCGAGGAGGAAGCGGAATGTCGTTCGTGACCACACATCCCGAAGCATTGTCGGCAGCGGCCGGCAGCCTGCACGGAATCGGCGCAGGGGTAAACGCCCAGAACGCAGCCGCCGCGGGCCCAACGACCGGGGTGGTTCCCGCTGCCGCCGACGAGGTTTCGGCGCTGACGGCCGCCCAATTCGTCGCGCACGCTCAGCTGTACCAGGCG
>NZ_DATFZD010000163.1:0-10020 GCF_035314665.1 Mycobacterium sp.
ATACAGGGAGCACCGCGCGCGCAAAGTGCGGTTCATGGCCAAGCAGGAGGTCTTCGACAACAAGATCACCGGGCCGATCATGCGGGGCTGCGGGCATATACCGGTAGACCGGTCCAGCGGCGCCGCGTCCTACGACGCTGCCGTGGAGCGGCTCAGGGCCGGTGAGTTAGTCGGCGTGTATCCCGAAGCGACGATCAGCCGCAGTTTCGAAATCAAGGAGTTCAAGTCCGGCGCCGCACGGATGGCGATCGAGGCAGACGTGCCGATCATCCCGCACATCGTTTGGGGTGCCCAGCGGATCTGGACCAAAGACCATCCCAAGAAACTGTTCCGTCCGAAAGTGCCGATTGCGATCGCGGTCGGCGAGCCGATCCTGCCGACGCTGTCCGCGCCCGACCTGACGGCGTTGCTGCACTCCCGAATGCAGCATCTGCTGGAGCGGGTGCAGGACTCGTACGGTCCGCATCCGGCTGGCGAGTTCTGGGTGCCACACCGGCTGGGCGGCGGCGCCCCTACCCTGGCGGAGGCGGCCCGATTGGACGCCGAGGAAGCCAGCCAACGCGCGGCCGCCCGGGCGGCTCGCGAACGGGCGGATCCGGCGGGCGCGTCGGAGTAACGGCATGGAGCCGGTCTTTCGAACTCTTGAGATCGCGGCTAAGGTCCTGGTCGCGGCAACCGGCACCAAGATCACCTACCAGAGCCTGGAAAACATTCCCCGCACCGGCGGCGCGGTGATCGCGATCAACCACACCAGCTACGTGGACTGGCTACCGGCCGCGCTTGCCGTGCATTACCGAGGGCGGCGCATCCGCTACATGATCAAGGCCGAGATGCAGCAGGTGAAGATCGTCAACTTCTTGATCAAGCACACCAAAACCATCCCGGTGAACCGTCGATCCGGGTCCGAGGCTTACGCCGAGGCTGTTCGGTTGCTCCAGGCCGGGGAGGTGGTGGGCCTGATGCCCGAGGCGACCATCAGCCGCAGTTTCGAGCTCAAGGAATTCAAAACCGGGGCGGCGCGCATGGCGTTGGAGGCAGAAGTTCCGATGGTTCCGCTGATCGTCTGGGGCGCACAGCGGATTTGGACGAAAGACCACCCGAGAAATCTCGGCTACAAAAAGATTCCGGTGATCGTGGCCGCGGGTCCGCCGCTGTCCCCGGTCGGCGACGTCGAGCACCTTGACGCGGCGTTGCGCGACGAGATGGCGTCCCTATTGCATCGCGTGCAGGAGGAATATCCGCACCCGGAAGGCGCGTTCTGGGTTCCGCGGCGCCTTGGCGGGGGCGCACCTACGGTGGCGGAGGCCAAGGTTCTTGAGGAAACTGAAAAGACTGTGCGTGCCCGGAAGCGGGCGGAGCGCGGTGGGTGACACGTCGAGCAGCTGAGGACACGGCTGCACGAAAGGAGCGCCGAGCATGGCTGAGGCGTTTTACCGGTTCGGGGAATGGGTTGTGCCGCCGGTCG
The DNA here is from genome assembly GCF_035314665.1 of Mycobacterium sp. Lineage (GTDB taxonomy): Bacteria > Actinomycetota > Actinomycetes > Mycobacteriales > Mycobacteriaceae > Mycobacterium. The sequence continues at coordinate 1,466 of NZ_DATFZD010000163.1, forward strand.
TTGCGATGAACGGAACGAAGTTCACGTTCCACGGCCTGGAGAACATCCCTGAGCGGGGCGGCGCGCTACTCGCCCAGAACCACACCAGCTATCTGGACTGGCTGCCGTCGTTGTTCGCCGCGCGTGAGCGGCGCCGGCGGATGTACTTCATGATCAAGGCCGAGATGGCCGACATGAAAGCCGTCAACTACGTCATCAAGCATGCCAGGCTCATTCCGGTGGACCGCCGCGACGGGCACGACGCTTTCGACACCGCCGTCCAGCGGCTGCGGGAGGGCGAACTGATCGGGATGCATCCCGAGGCCACGATCAGCCGCAGCTTCGAGCTGAGGGAGTTCAAGACCGGGGCGGCCAGGATGGCCCTGGAGGCGCGGGTGCCGATCGTCCCGCTCATCGTCTGGGGCGCCCACCGCATTTGGCCCAAAGATCACGAGAAGAAGGTGTTCCGCAACAAGGTTCCGATCACCGTGGCCGTCGGCCGGCCGTTGCCTCCGCAGGGCACCCCCGAGCAACTCAACGCGGCGCTGCGTGAATCGATGAACCAACTGCTCTACCGGGTGCAGGAGGAGTATCCGCACCCGGAGGGCGAATTCTGGGTGCCGTGGCGGCTGGGTGGCAGCGCGCCAACCCGGGAGGATTCCCGGGCGCTCCGGTACGCCGAATTGCAAGAGCGCCTTCAGAAGCGCGGAACCGACGGTGTGACGCGGCCGGGGCAAACTCAAAGCGGAACACATTGACCGCTGGCTGCGAAAGTGGGTCGGCCCGGTGACCCTGCCTGCCCTGATCGCCTGCGATGTGGACGGCACGCTGATCGGTGACGACGAGAGGATCACTCCCCGCACGCGCAACGCGGTGCGCGCCGCCGTCGAGGCCGGGGCCCAGTTCGTGCTGGCCACCGGTCGCCCGCCGCGCTGGATCAAGCCGGTGGTCGACGACCTCGGGTTCGCGCCGATGGCGGTGTGCGCCAACGGCGCCGTGATCTACGACCCCGCGACCGATCGGGTGGTGTCCGCCAGGACGCTGTCGGTGGCGACGCTGAGCGAACTTGCGGAGATCGCGACGCGTGCCATCCCGGGCGCCGGGCTGGCCGTTGAGCGGATCGGCCGCAGCGCGCACGACACGGCGACGCCGCAGTTCGTCAGCTCGCCGGGCTACGAACACGCCTGGCTCAATCCCGACAACACCGAGGTGTCCTTCGAAGATCTGCTGAGCGCCCCGGCGGTCAAACTGCTGATCCGCAAGCCGGGGGCCCGCAGCGCCGATATGGCCGCCGAGCTTGCCAAACATGTCGGCATCGAGGGCGACATCACCTACTCCACCAACAACGGGCTGATCGAGATCGTGCCGTTGGGCATCAGCAAGGCCACCGGTATCACCGAACTCGCTCGGCCGCAGGGCATCGCCGACGATGACGTGGTCGCGTTCGGCGACATGCCCAATGACGTGCCGATGCTGCTGCGCGCCGGCCACGGGGTGGCAATGGGCAATGCGCATCCCGACGCGATCGCCGCCGCCGACGAGGTGACCACACCCAACACCGACGACGGGGTGGCGCGAGTGCTGGAACGTTGGTGGCTCTAGGAGCAGGGCAATCGGCCCCAGCGGCTACAGCGCCGCAATGCTCATTCGGCGGCGTGCACGGGTGAGAACCGCTCGAGCTGTATCGGTGGACCGCTCGGCGGCGACGGCGGCAATTCCTCGGCGACACCGTCGATCACCCGGCTGACGTGCCCGCTGAGCCGGTCGAAGTCCAACGTGCCGTGCTGGAAGTTCTGCTTCACCCACTGCGGTTCCTGGAACTCGCCGCTGGTCGGCAACCCCAGCGCACCGCGCTCGTAGCCGAGCGAGGCCCATGCGTCATAGATGGCTCCGGTCACCGGTTCGGCACCGGTTTCCGGCGACCAGTACATCGCGCCCTTGTCGAAAGTGGCGTACCGCGCCGAGCCCGCCGCGGTAGCTTCCGGCGATGTCGGCGCGCCCAACACGCTGTTCATCCCGCCGATCGACTGCCACCGGTCATAGATCGCGCCGCCTTGCAGCGCCATGGCCATGTCTTCGGGTCGCGGCGGGCTGTTGAAACGCGCTGCCGTATCGCGGATTTCGTCCATGAGCCCGTAGGCGACATTGCCCGGGCAGTCGGTGGCGCCGACGTCGCGGTGGCTGAAAATGGTCGGCAACGTCGCGAGGGCGTCGACGGGATAGTTGGTGTCGGGGCCGCCGGCTGACGCCAATGTGACTATGCCCTTGGGGTAGACGTGATCCAACCCCAGCCGCCAGCCGAGCAGCCGGCCGAGGGTGTTGAGCTGGATCGGTGTCGGCGCAATGTCGTCGAAGTTGCCGATCATTGCCACACCCCAGGATTCGCGGTTGAAGCCACCGGTATGGTCACCCTGCACCGGCCCGGTGAGCGCGCCCGCCCTGCCCTCGAATACCTGGCCGTACTTGTCGACCAGCGCGTTGTAGGCAATGTCGCACCAGCCCAGTATTTGGGTGTGGTACGCGTAAATCGACGCAACGATGGCCGCCGAGTCCTGCGGCTGGTAGTCATTGCTCTCCGCGGTGTGGTGCACGACGGCGGCGCGGATAGGTTCATTGAACGGCCGGTTCCCGCAGCGCACCAGTTCGTCGGCGCCCCATTGCGCACGACCGATGATGTTGGGCGGCTGGCCCGCCGCGATGACCGCGGTGGGCGGGCTCCACTGGGTGTCGGCCGGCGCCTGCGGCGGGGAGATCAGGATGGCCGAGATGTTCTGCGCCAGCGGCTGTTCCACGGTGGCCGGGAGGTAGCCCAGGCCAGCGCCGGTCGGTGCCGGGCCGCTCGGCCGTTCGGTCGGTGCTGCGCCAGGCGGGCGAGTGACCGCGATCTGCACGGTGGTGGTCTTGCCGACGAATACCGGATCGGTGCCGGATGGACCCGGTGTCGAGCCGTGGCCGCCCGGGGCCTGCAGCGCCTCGGTCTCATACCACGGACCCCACGAGCCGTCGGCGTGCCGGGCGCGTATCCGCGCCGACGTGCCCTTGAGGTCTCCGCCCGTCAGCGCAACCATGGAAAACGGTGTGGGTTGGCTGATTTCGCGGACGGTGACGCCGCCGCCGAGGCCGACCAACGGCTGTTGGGTCAGCTGAGTATCACCGGGGTGGGTCGCCTGATGCCGTTGGTCGCGATGTCCCATGCCCGAGTCAGCCGCCCACGGCAGAATGACCGCTGTCGCGGCGATGGCGGTGAACAGCATCGTCGGTGCGGGTCGGCCAGGACGGCGGATTGGCACCACCCGATGTTACGTATGTGTCTAGTGTTACAGATGATTCGACACGCTACGTAAGTGGACTAAGTTAACGAGCCCACGGCACGGCACCGCAGAGATTAGGTCGCGCAGGTCGCGCGCGGTCCCACTTCTGCGGTGCCGTTTCGGGTGACAGTCCTTCCGGCCGCTTCGATCAGGGTGTCGGCACTGGAGGCGCCGGCAACGCCGGTACCGCGGCGGCCGGAGCAGCGGCGGCGCCGGCGCCGCCGTGCATAGCCTGCGTGATGCCTGGCATCACCAGGCCCTTGAGCAGGTCGATGGCCTGCCCGGCGCCGAGCTGATTGGCCGCGCTCATCATGTCGCTGACGAGCCCGCCGCTACTTCCGCCGGACGGCGCAGCGCCGAGTGACGGATCGCCGAGGATCGGGTAGGTGCCGCCGGCGCCCGGGTCCAATCCGATCGGGTCGCTGATCGGATATTCGCTCGGACTGGCGCCAAGCCCCGGGCTCGTCAACGCCGGCTCGAAGCCGGTCGGGTTGGTCAGCCCTGGCGTCAGACTCGGGCTGGTCAGTCCGGGACTGGTCAGACCGGGGGTCGTGCCAGGGGTGAGACCCGGGGTCGTCCCGGGGGTCAGGCCCGGAGTCGCGCCCGGAGTCAGACCGGGAGTTGCGCCGGGCGTCAGGCCCGGACTGGTGAGACCCGGCGAGGTCAGGCCCGGTGAAGTCAGACCGGGGCTGGTCAGGCCCGGCGAGGTCAGGCCCGGCGAGGTCAGACCGGGGCTGGTGAGACCGGGCGTGGTCAGGCCCGGCGAGGCCAGGTCCGGTGACGTGAGGCCCGGAGAGGTGAGGCCCGGCGAGGCCAGCCCGGGGCTGGTCGCACCGGTCAGGCTCGGCACAGGCGGGAGGTTGACCCCGAATTGCGACAGACCCTGCGACAGCGCATTCATCAACTCACCGGGCAGGTCGGTCATGCCGGCCGCCTTGACGAACTCGTGGTGCTCAACGGGGGGCTTGGGGTCGGTCAGCAGACCGCTGACGGCTACATAAGCAAACGGACTCGCGACCGCCAGAGCGGCGACTGCGCTCGTGGCTGTCGAGAGCCTGCGTCGACGTCGGTTCGGCACGGAAGTCTCCTCAATATCTGGACTATGTGTTCTCGGTTTCATGCGCGCTCAGTACGCGCACGGTGCCTTGAGGAGTGCTACCCAGGGCACGTGTTCGATGGTACTGACGTGATTGGTGTGACTAGAGTGGCGAGATCGAATCGTGAGGCAATCGCGACCTTCGTCACCAAAATGCGCCAGATCACCACACGCGGCGCTGGTATCCGCGCCGCGGGCGAACGACGCACACCAAAAACCCGGGCCGAGCGCCCCGCCAAGCGGGCTATGGTCGCGCGGTCGGATACCCTAGGCAACCGATGACCACTCGTTTCGACCTCTTCGTTGTCGGCTCCGGATTTTTCGGCCTGACGATTGCCGAGCGCGTGGCCAGCCAGCTCGACAAGCGGGTGCTGGTCGTCGAAAAGCGCCCGCATATCGGCGGAAACGCCTACTCCGAGGCTGAGCCACAAACCGGCATCGAGGTGCACAAGTACGGTGCGCATCTGTTCCACACCTCTAACAAGCGGGTGTGGGAGTACGTGCGCCAGTTCACCGAGTTCACCGGCTACCAGCATCGGGTCTTCGCGATGCACGACGGGCAGGCCTATCAATTCCCGATGGGACTCGGACTGGTGTCCCAGTTCTTCGGCCGCTACTTCAGCCCCGACCAGGCGCGTCAGCTGATCGCCGAGCAGGCCGCCGAGATCAAGTCGGACGATGCGCAGAATCTCGAAGAAAAGGCCATCTCGCTGATCGGCCGTCCGCTCTACGAGGCGTTCGTCAAGGGCTACACCGCCAAGCAGTGGCAGACCGACCCCAAGGAGCTGCCCGCGGCCAACATCACCCGGTTGCCGGTGCGCTACACCTTCGACAACCGCTACTTCAACGACACCTATGAGGGCCTGCCGGCCGACGGCTACACCGCCTGGCTGCAGAACATGGCGGCCGACGATCGCATCGAGGTCAGGCTGGACACCGACTGGTTCGACGTGCGCGACGGCCTGCGCGCCGAAAGTCCGGATGCTCCGGTCGTCTACACCGGCCCGCTGGACCGTTACTTCAACTACGCCGACGGCCACTTAGGCTGGCGGACTTTGGATTTCGAGGTCGAGGTGTTGCCGATAGGCGATTTCCAGGGCACCCCGGTGATGAATTACAACGACATCGACGTGCCGTTTACCCGCATCCACGAGTTCCGCCATTTCCACCCCGAGCGGGATTACCCGACCGACAAGACGGTGATCATGCGGGAATACTCCCGATTCGCCGACCATGACGACGAGCCCTATTACCCGATCAACACCGAGGCCGACCGCACCGTACTGGCCGCCTACCGGGCCAGGGCGAAAGACGAAACCGCCTCGGCGAAGGTACTTTTCGGTGGGCGGCTCGGCACCTACCAGTATCTCGACATGCACATGGCCATCGCCAGCGCATTGAACATGTACGACAACATCCTGGCGCCGCACCTGCGCGACGGTGCGCCGCTCGATGAGAACAACAGAGGAACCATCCACGGATGACTAAGACCACCGGCGACGACGCAGCCAGCGCAACGGCCAAGGCGGGAGCCCCGACCTCGCAAGAAGGAGGCGGACATTCTGGTAGGGCCGTGAGCCTGTTGGCCCGCGTCATCCTGCCGCGTCCCGGCGAGCCGCTCGATGTGCGCAAGCTCTACCTGGAGGAGTCGACGACCAACTCCGGTCGCGCGCACGCGACCAACCGCACGTCGCTGCAGATCGGCGCCGAGTCCGAGGTGTCGTTCGCCACCTACTTCAACGCGTTTCCGGCCAGTTACTGGCGGCGCTGGACGACGTGCACGTCGGTGGTGCTGCGAGCCGAGCTGACCGGGGCTGGTCGCGTCGACGTCTACCGGACCAAGGCCACCGGCGCGCGGATCTTCGTCGAAGGGCGTGAATTCGCCAGCGCCGGAGAGCAGCCGGTGACCGTCGAGCTCGAGGTGGGACTGGCGCCGTTCGAAGACGGCGGGTGGATCTGGTTCGACATCACCACCGACACCAAGGTGACGCTGCTCAGCGCCGGGTGGTACTCCGACAAGCCCGCGCCGGGTGTGGCGAACGTCGCCGTTGGCATCCCGACCTTCAACCGACCGAACGACTGTGTCAACGCCCTGCGGGACCTCACCTCAGATCCCTTGGTGGACGAAGTCATCGGTGCGGTGATTGTGCCCGACCAGGGCACTTCGAAGGTGCGCGATCACCCCGACTTCGCCGCCGCGGCCGCGCCGCTGGGCGATCGGCTTTCGATCCACAACCAGCCCAACCTCGGCGGCTCCGGTGGGTACAGCCGGGTGATGTATGAAGCGCTGAAAAACACCGACTGCCAGCAGATCCTGTTCATGGATGACGATATTCAGCTGGAGCCCGACACCATCCTGCGGATACTGGCGATGAACCGCTTCGCCAAGGCGCCGATGCTGGTTGGCGGCCAGATGCTCAACCTGCAGGAGCCATCGCACCTGCACATCATGGGCGAGATGGTGGACCGGTCGAACTTCATGTGGACCTCCGCGCCGTATACCGAGTACGACCACGACTTCGCCGAATACCCGTTGAGCGACAACGACCCTCGCAGCCAGCTGCTGCATCGGCGCATCGACGTCGACTACAACGGCTGGTGGACCTGCATGATCCCGCGGCAGGTCGCCGAGGAGTTGGGCCAGCCGTTACCGCTGTTCATCAAGTGGGACGACGCCGACTACGGGTTGCGCGCCGCCGAGCATGGCTACCCCACCGCCACGTTGCCCGGTGCGGCGATCTGGCACATGGCATGGAGCGACAAGGACGACGCAATCGATTGGCAGGCCTACTTTCACCTGCGTAACCGGCTGGTGGTCGCGGCCTTGCACTGGGACGGCGATGTGTCCGGACTGGTCCGCAGCCACCTCAAGGCGACGCTCAAACACCTGTCCTGCCTTGAGTATTCGACCGTAGCGATTCAGAACAGGGCGATCGACGACTTCCTCGCCGGCCCGGAGCACATCTTCTCGATACTGGAGACCGCGCTGCCCGAGGTGCACCGGATGCGCAAGGCCTACCCCGATGCGGTGGTGTTGCCGTCGTCCGACGAGTTGCCGCGACCGTCGCAGCGCAACTACGAGATGAAACCGCCGGTGCACCCGCTGGCAATCGGCTACCGACTGGCCCGCGGGACGCTGCATCAGCTCACGCGGGCAGACCCGGCGCACCATCAGCGCCCACAGCTCAACGTGCCGACCCAAGACGCCCGGTGGTTCCGGCTGTCCACGCTGGACGGCGCCACCGTCACCACGGCCGACGGCCGTGGCGCGGTTTACCGCCAGCGGGACCGGGCCAAGATGTTCGCGTTGCTGTGGCAGTCGTTGCGGCGGCAGCGGCAGCTGCTCAGTCGGTTCGACGAGATGCGCCGCATCTACCGCGAGGCGCTGCCGGTGCTGTCCAGCAAGGAGAAATGGGAGACGGTGCTGCTGCTGGCTCACGACCCCGTTCCAAACAACGTGACCGGCAATGGCCGACATCGCAGCTGATTCGGCACCGCCACGTGGTGAAGTGGCTGCGCTGGTAGCGGTCCAATCGGCGTTGGGCGAACGTCCCGGTGCGCTTACGGTCGCGCGGTCCCTGTCGCATTTCGGGGAGCACAGCATCGGCTGGTTGGCGGTATCGGCGATCGGTGCAATCCTGCAGCCGCGGCGGCGCCGGGCCTGGCTGGTCGCCGGCGCCGGAGCCTTCGCCGCGCATGCGGCCGCCGTGCTGATCAAGCGCGTGGTGCGGCGTCCGCGGCCGCATCATCCGGCGGTCGCGGTCAACGTCGGCACGCCAAGCAGCCTGAGCTTCCCGTCGGCGCACACCACCTCGACCACGGCGGCATCCATCCTGCTGGCCCGTGCCACCGGAGCGCCGCTGCCTGTCATGCTGGTGCCGCCGATGGCGCTCTCGCGGGTGTTGCTCGGTGTGCACTATCCCAGCGACGTGGCCACCGGCGTGGTCGTCGGCGCCGTCGTCGCGGCCATTGCCGCTCGGATCGACGGCTGGATGACCGGAGCAGGCAAATGAGTGAAGACATCAAAGACGAAGCGCCGGCAACCGGGCCTGCAACGGCCCGGCCAAACCTGGTCGTCGGCGTGATCAAGGCGATGCGCCCGCGGCAATGGGTCAAGAATGTCTTGGTGTTGGCCGCGCCGCTGGCCGCGCTCGGCACCAACGTCCACT
>NZ_DATFZD010000164.1:0-9493 GCF_035314665.1 Mycobacterium sp.
ACTGCAGTGACGATCACCGCCACCAGGATCCCGGTCAAGACCGCGCTTATCGGGCCCATCGTGGTTGATTTACCGTGTCGCCGCGGCGTCGGTTCGCTTTGATGGGCGCCGTGCTCGGGTGGTTTCGGGCGTCGTGGGCTCGTCCTCGGCGAGGGTGAAGTAGTTTTCTTCTTCCTGCAGGAAGTGCAGCCGCAGCAGCGTGTACAGGCCGTACAGGCATGCCAGCAGGTCATCGACTTGGTCGGGCTGGATCGCGCCTGTCGATTGCGCCAGACCTGCATGCGCGCCGATGCGATCGGCGAGGCGCTGGATCTCAGCGTGGGTGCGGCTCATGGTGGCGGTGGCCTCAGCACCGCCCAGGGGGTCAGCCAACGCCGGATAGAGCTGGGTTTCCTCCGCGTGTTCGTGGGGCAGGATCCGGTCGGTGAGCAAGGCGTGCGCGGCGACCAGCGATTCCAACGCCGCAGCGTCGGGGCAGCTGACCAGCCGATCGGCGCTGCCGCGCAGCAGCCCGAGGGTGTCGCGCAGTTCGTCGTGTTCGGCCGCGAAGCGGCGCAGCATCTGCTCGGTGTTGATGGGCAACGCCACCTCGGCGGCCGGGTTTCCACGCAGGGCCCGCAGCGCATTGAGGATCACCGCGACGTCGATGCCCTCTTGCAGCAGCGCACCCGCCGCCGGCGGCAGCCAGCCCAGCGCGGCGATCACCATCGCCAGCAGCGACAGGCTCATGCCCACCACGGCGCTTTGCACGGCGATGCGCCGCGACCAGCGGGCGATGTCCATCGCATCGGCGAGGCGGTCGACGCGATCGGTGGTCAACACGATGTCGGCGGCCTCCGAGGACGCGGTGGCTCCCCGCGCGCCCATCGCCACACCCACCGTCGCCGCCGCCAAGGCGGGGGCGTCGTTGATCCCGTCGCCCACCATCACCGTCACCGCCCGTTCCCGCTCGGCGCGTACCGCGGCGACCTTGTCGGTCGGTGTCTGTTCGGCGTAGACCTCATCTAGTCCCAGCACCGTCGCGACCTCGCGGGCCGGCTCGGCGCGGTCGCCGGTGAGCATCACCAGCCGGTTCAGACCGGCCGCACGCAACCGCCGCACCGTGCGAGGCGCGTGGCGGCGCAACGGATCCCGCAACAACACCGCGCCGGCCGGCTGCCCTTCGCTGCACACCCACGCGATAGCTGCGCCATCCAAGCGGGCCCGGTTGACTACCCCGCGCGCCCACGCGCTGGTCACCGTGTCGGTGGGCAGTTTTCCGACGGTCACACGGCGCCCGTTGATGGCGGCGGTGGCGCCGCGGCCCGGCTCTTCGAGCACATCGGCGGGCAGTGACAACTGAAGACCGCGGGCGAGCGCTTCGGTCACGATGGCCTCGGCCAGCACGTGCGGGGAGAGCTGATCCACCGACGCGGCCAGCCGCAGCATCTCGGTCGCGTCGCCCCCGGGCGCGGCGACCACGTCGACGACCACCGGGCGTCCCATCGTCAGGGTGCCGGTCTTGTCCATCACCAAAGTCGTTGCATGCCCGAGGTTTTCCAACGCGCCACCGCTGCGGATGACCACCCCCGCACGCGACGCCCGCGACAGCCCCGAGACGATCGCTACCGGTGCTGCCAGCAGCAGCGGGCACGGAGTCGCCACCACCAGCACCGCCACCGCTCGCACGGCCGACCCGCTGGCAAGCCACGCCCCACCGGCCAGCAGCAGTGCCAGCGGCAAAAACCACGCCGCGTAGCGGTCGGCCAACCGCACGATCGGCGCGTTCTCCGCGCCCGCCTGCTGGGCCAGCCGCACGATGCCCGCATACGTGCTGTCGTCGGCTGTTGCCGTGGCGCGCAGCTCGAACGCGCCGCCGGCGTTAACGACACCGCTACGCACCGGTTCACCCACGGCACGCTCGACGTGCAGCGGCTCACCGGTCAACACCGACTCATCCAGCACCGCCACCACGTCGACGATTCGCCCGTCCACCGGCACCACCTCGCCGGGCCCGACGACCAGCACATCATCGACGGCCACCTCGGCCAGCGGAATCACGCTGACCTGCGACCCGACGCGTCGCCACCGTTAGCGCCAACGCGGCCAGCACCGGGCTGAGCAAACTCTCCATCGTGGAGGCGAGCTGGGAGGCCGACAGCGCCTTGGTGTAGTCGGATTCATCGCCGACCACATCGGGGATGACCGCCTGAAACGTCGGCGTGAACGCCGCTGACGCCGATTGCAGAACCGCGATGAGCACATAGATCTGCCACACCTGGTCGATGAACGGCAACGCGACCACCACCGTGGCCCTGGTGAGATCGAGACCCACGAGCATCAGCCGCCGGGGAACACGATCGGCATGTGCCGCAGCGATCGGCGCCACCGTCACGTAGGCGATCATCTTGATCGCTAACGCCGTACCGAGCACGGCGGCGGCGTCGGCACCGGCGAGCTGGTAGGCCAGCAGCCCCAATGCCACTGTCGTGAGACCGGTCCCGAACAGCGCGACCACCTGCGCGGCGAACAAATGCCGATAGTCGCGGTAGCTGAATAACGACATTGCTGATCCCGTCTTGGTGTGGTGCGGCCTAGGTCGTCCAGGCGCGTTGGGCGAGCAGGCGCATGCCGTTGAGTCCGACGATGACGGTGGATCCTTCATGGCCCGCCACGCCGAGTGGCAGCGGAAGGTGTCCCAGTAGGTCCCAGAGGACGAGTCCGGTGATGAAGGTGGTCGCGATGGCCAGGTTGGCGATCACGATGCGGCGGGCGCGGCGTGATAGTGCGATCACCGCGGGGAGGGTGGCCAGTTCGTCGCGGACGATGACGGCGTCGGCGGTCTCGAGCGCCAGATCGGATCCGGCGTGGCCCATCGCGACGCCGGTGTGTGCGGCGGCCAGCGCGGGGGCGTCGTTGACGCCGTCCCCGACGAGCAGCACGCGCCGACCGGCGTCCTCGAGCTCGCGGACAGTGGTGACTTTGTCTTGCGGCAGCAGCCCGGCGCGGATGTCGGTAATTCCGATGTGCGCGGCGAGTGTGGTTGCGGCGCGGGCGTTGTCGCCGGTCAGTAGGGCCGGTGCGGTGCCGGTGAGTGCGGTCAGTTCGGCGACGGTGTCAGCGGCTCCGGGGCGCAGTTGGTCGGCCAGTGCCAGGATGCCAGCTGGGGCGCCGTCGGCGACGACGATGACCACGGTTTTGCCGGCGGCTTCCAAGTCGGCCACCGCGGCGGTCATCGAGGCCGAGGTCTGAGCGTCGGATAGTAGATGCCGGGGGCTGCCGACTTCGACGCTATGACCGTCGATGGTGGCGCGGACACCGCGTCCGGGCGCGGAGTCGAAATCCTGAGCCGTGGGTGGTCGAAGGCCATGTTCGGTGGCGGCGGCGACGATCGCTCGCGCCAGCGGGTGTTCGCTGGGGTGTTCGGCGGCCGCGGCCCACGTGAGGATGGTGTCGGTGTCGTAGCGCGTTTCGTCGAGGGTTTCGACGTCGGTGAGTTGGGGTGCGCCCTGGGTGAGGGTGCCGGTCTTGTCGAACGCCACGGCGGTGATCGAGCCGAGTTGTTCCATCACGACCGCGGATTTGACCAGGACGCCGTTGCGTCCGGCGGTGGCCATCGCGGCCAGCAGCGGTGGCATGGTCGCCAGCACCACCGCGCACGGGGACGCGACGATCATGAAGGTCATCGCCCGCAGCAGCGCGGGCTGCAACGCCGCGCCCAGCGCGAGGGGGATGAAGAACACCGCCAAGGTGGCGGCCACGACCCCGATCGAGTAGTACTGCTCGACCTTCTCGATGAACAACTGAGCTTTGGCCTTGGTGGCCGAGGCTTCCTGCACCATGGTCACGATGCGGGCGACGACGGTGTCGGCGGCGGCCCGGTCGACCCGAATCCGCAGCACCCCGGTGCCGTTCAGCGTCCCGGCGAACACCTCGTCGCCGGGGTTTTTGGCGACCGGTAGTGGTTCACCGGTGATCGATGCCTGATCCACGTCGCTGGCACCGGAAATGACCTGGCCATCGCCGCCGATCCGTTCACCGGGGCGCACCACAATGATGTCCCCGACCGACAGATTGGCCGCATCGACCACCGTCTCGTCTCCGGATTCGGTGATCACGGTGGCACTTTCGGGGGCCAGATCAAGCAGGCTGCGCACCGAGTCCGCGGTCCGCTGAGTCAGAAACGCTTCCAGCGCACCGGATGTGGCGAAGATGACGATCAACAGTCCGCCGTCAAGGACCTGGCCGATCGCGGCGGCCCCGATCGCGGCCACGATCATCAACAGATCGACATCAAGAGACTGTGCCCGCAAAGCTTGCAGCCCGGCCAGCGCGGGTTCCCAGCCGCCGGTGACATAGCAAGCCAGATACAGCGACCACCACGTCCACGCCGGCGCGCCAGCGAACTGGGCAGCCAGCCCCAGCACGAACAGGACCGTCGCCACAGTTGCCCACCGGACCTCGGGAAGGGCGAACGGACGTGTCCGGGCTCTCGGTTGGCGATCGGGGGCAACGGCGGCGCGGGAGCGGTCCAGGACCGGAGGCGACATCGGGAACTCCACATTCGGTAAGACGACGGGACATCGCCACCATACAGGAACATATGAACAGGTCTTCATAGGATCATTAGGTAGGATGCAGCCATGGGTCACGGCATCGAGGGCAGAACCACCCCGCCCGCGCAGCTCGACGCCGAGTCGGCGGCATCGGTCGCCGCGACATTGCAGGCGCTGGCGACGCCGAGCCGGCTGCGGATCCTGACCCGCCTGCGCCACGGTGCGTGCTCAGTCAACGACCTCTCGGCGGCCGTGGAGATGGAACAGTCCGCGGTCTCCCACCAGCTACGCCTACTGCGTGCAATGGGGTTGGTCACCGGAGCACGCAACGGACGCAGCGTCATCTACGCGCTCTACGACAACCACGTCGCGATGCTCCTCGACGAAGCCGTCTACCACATCGAACACCTCGGACTCGGCGTCCCAGACGAACCCTCCGCGACCGCCTGAAGGTTATTGCTGTTCGCTTAGGCCTTCACTCATCGCGACCCCCTGGTGACGTACCCGCGCAACCGCACCGGCTGCTCAACCTCCCGCGCTACGCAACCCCGGCTTTACGCGGCAAGCAACTGAAGGTCGCGCGGCAGCCCACCCCCCTGCACCCCCCACCCAACGCAACATGAGGATCTGCGCTCTTGGCTCGCCCTCTGTGCTCTGTGCATCCAGTCAGCCCGTCCACGCTGTGGAGCTGAGCCGTTGCAGGTGTGCAGCAACCCGGCGACATGCAACCGCGCGAAGATACCGTGCCTGGCGCGGCTCAACCTAAGCTAGCTGGTCGCTTGGCAGTTGATACCGGGGAGATTGCCATCACCAAACGTGGTCCGCTCGACACCGGACCGCCGTTCACGGGGACGCAGCACGGGACAACACCGAAATATTAAGCGCCCCAATATAACTCGGCCAGCCCAAACTGAAACTAGAGCAAGCCCAAACAGCCCGTGCCAAATGATAGGGGCTATTTTTTGCGCTTCACTGCCAAATTGGAAGGGGAGGGAACAGTCCGGCTCCGCAGGTGCGGGGTACAGCAAACGAGAGACTTTGCCATTATCTCAGTAACTACGCTCTCTAGCAGAGCTTTTCGTCTCTGACGCTAGCTTGCTAGCAAACTCATGTCATGTAGAATTGAGCTCAGTCGAGCCGGTATCGGGCCAGCTCAGACCGCGGGATTGGAGCAAATCAAATGTTCGTTCTAGCTATCGCCGTGTTGGGTGTCGTGCTCGCCGTGTCAGCTGTGCTGGCCGGCGTCGTGCGGGTGATCGGGTCGGGCAGGTGAGCGGCTACCGGCGCAGCGGTTATCGTGGCGGCGGCGGTGGTGCCGGTTCGCGGTGGCTGACGTTGCGCTACGCGGGCAGCTGCAAGGTGTGCGGCGCGGAGCTGCCCGCCGGATCGTTCGCGTTCTGCGACGCCGCCACGCGCGCGGTCACGTGCGAGCGAATCGAGTGCGCGGAGGCCGATGGGCTGACCCGCCAGGAGTGGTCAGGCTCGCCCGTCAGCGGTCAATTCGTGCGGGTGCGCGTGGAGCGCCGCGTCGGCATCGCGGCGCCCGGCGTCATCGTCTCCCGGTTCAATTCCGGCGCAACGACATACCGCAACGCGCGCGGGCGGTGCGAGGACGCGCCCTGCTGCGGGTGCTGCGACTGACATCGACCACATCACACGAGATTGGAGACACGCCAATGAACACAACGGATATTGACTGGCGGGCCACGCTTACCGAGGCGTTGAACGCCCCTGGCGCGCTGGGGAACACGTACACCCGGTTCTACAGCTACAGCTTCCTGAACCAAATCCGGCTGATGATGCAGGGCGTCGCCGAACCGGTGGCGACCTATAAGGTTTGGCAGGAACTCGGGCGGCAGGTCCGTAAGGGGTCTAAGGCGAAGGTGGTGCTAGCTCCGGTTCTGGTGAGCCGCGACGCTAAGGACGACAACGGGCGCGTGGTTCTCGGCGAGGACGGTAAACCGCGCAACCGCCAAGTCCTGGTCGGATTCCGTGATAGTCGAACGGTTTTCGGTTTCTCCGACACCGACCGCGACGAACTACCGCCGGTCGAATTGCCGGGCTGGGACACCGATACCGCGCTGACAGCATTAGACGTTGATCGCGTCCGGTTCGACATGGTGAACGGTAACGCCCAGGGTTTCAGCTTCGAGGACGCTAACGGGCGGCATGTGGCGATCAATCCGACCGCGGCGTATCCGGCTAAGACGCTGCTGAGTGCAGCGGCTGGCTACGAGCTGGGATCATCACCCCAGCTCGTAGGACTCATGCGAGACCCGGAAGAAGTGTCCGGTGCTGGTGTCAGTGCATTTCACAGCCGACTGCTCGGGGCTGCAGGCGATCGCGCCCGCTGATAGTGGTTGGTCGTAATTCACCGGGTCGGAGGCCGCCAAGGTGCCTGGACTGTAGCCCACAATCGGCAACTGACCCCGCATGAGAACGAGGGTGCTGGTGGCGTCGTCCCGGCCCTGCGGGGACGGCCGCGGTGGCACCCAGCTCGGGTTAACGATGTCGCACTGCACAAAATTCTTAGGGAACCCGAGTTTGTCTGTTGGAGGGACGTTCACCAGGTTGCAGGAGATGTCTCCCGACGGCGACTGGAACTGCGCGGAGAAGGGGTTGGCGTGCGAACTTGGTGCCAAGCCGATCGTTGCCGCGCCCATCCCCGCAACCATGGACAACAGCGTCCACCGCGCGAGGCGCTCGTCGCCTGTTGCTCTACGACGAGTGAACAAACTTGAGTGTGTCGCAGCGGGCCGATACATTGATCTCTCCAAAGTTTTCTTTGAAAATTGCCCGCGCTCATCGGTGGTCACGGAGCCTGCTCTTGAGTGGATATTGTTACGGCAAAGTTACGTAAAGCCTTCACGCACAATCGGTTAGCGATGTAGCCTCACTTTTGGTCTGCACTCTCCTTGGTCAAGAGCTCTGTTACCCAGTGTTTTTGGGACACAACGGCATCGCAAGCTCACCGGTGAGATGCATAGAGAACCCATATCTGACGGCCCGGGCGGATGCTCGCCGGATCGCCGACACATTTGAGAACGATATGAGTTCCGTGACGATTTTGTGACAATGGCGTGTGAGCGAGGAAGAATGAAGGATAATTTCGGGTTCCGCGCGTGAACAGCGGCCACGTCAGGCCATCCTCGGTCAGCTGGCCCGGATCACCCGCGCCGATGGGTCACCGATCCGGGTTTTGCTGGTCGACGACGAACCGGCGTTGACCAACCTGGTCAAAATGGCGCTGCACCCCGATGTCGCCCTACAGAACGCCAACTCCGGCTTCGCCAACGCCGATGCCTTCGACTTCCTGAGTCTGTCGACCGCGTTCTACTGCCCGCAATATCAATGAGGATGGTTTCGATGATTGACGCACGGCTGCCGGGCCGTAACTAGGCGTACGGGAACCACTTCGACCTCGGCGTCTACTACGGCGGCTTCGACTCCGCCGTGGTCTTCGGCTCCGACAGCACCGCCGAGGCCGGCTTCGGCTCCCCCCCATCACCATTCCGTTTGGGTGGCTCCCCGGTGGTATCACCAGTTTGCCCGAAAATAACCTTTTCGATTTCGCCGCCGTCTTCGGCGACACGGCCACCGCGACCGCTACCAGCGGCAGCTTCGTGACCGACATCGTGCCGTAGCGTCAGCGCCGTCCCTGGCGGATGTCGGTGGCGCGCGGTACAACGTCGCAGTGGCCGAACCGCGGCGCGTGGCCCGAACGGTTGCCGCCGCGTTTGGCTTCACCCAACCCGACTGCGTCGTCCAAATCGTCAGCGGCGGTTCATAATTCTCTAACCGCCACCGCCGCCCTGACTGCCACACCAGCCACAGTAGTAGTCGTTGTAACCCCACCAATCTTCCGTCGCGCTGGTCGCCGGTGGTGGCGGGGGCGGCTCTGGCGCAGTGGTGGGTGGATCCGCTGGCGCCGGCGCCGGGAGCACAGCCGGCGTATTCGGCGTGCCGCCGAAAGCGGGCGCCGCATAAGCCGGGACGCTCACCGTGGCCGTGAGTATAGCGATAAGCACCCCCGCCACCCCGATCTTCGCGATGCTGCTGCGGGCGCCGGATGATCTTGCCCGAGTCATTGATCGCTCCCTTCACCGGGTCCCGAATAGCACTTGCTTCATCGGGTCCCGGACTTGCTGATGTTGCCACTTAATGATCGAGGCAATAGATATTCATCACAAGGCATACGAGTGGAATTGCTGACCGTGCAGCAGCATCAGCTACGCCGCGCGCGACCCTCCGACCGTCACCATCACTACAGCTCGCCTACGCCGACGCCGCCTGGTCGGTGAGTTCGGTGTGGTGTACCTGCAACGGGCGGCACATGGCGTGGCGATGCCATTGCGGCGCAACCCTTTACGCACCGCAGCCGGGACCTCATTGTCGAATCCGCGACCGAGGCCCGGCATCGATATTTGAAGACGAGCAACGCGGCTAAACGGTTGATCTGAGGTCGGGTCGACATAAGTCCACATCTGACTGGGTATGCATAGTCCCGTGGTGGTGATGGGTGAACGCGATGCAGCTCAGGCCGAGGTACTGATCCAGGCTTTGAGCGACGTGCGCGACGAGCTGATTAGCCGGATGACCTGGCTGGAAAGACGCGGTGCCCGGTTAGACGCCGCAGCGTTGCGGCGAGACGTCAATGAAGCTCAGGCCCACATCACTCGTCTGCAGCGCCGCTATCTGGGCGGAGATGTGCAGGCATCCCCACCCGTTCGTCAGGCCCGCAAGCGCGGCTGAGAGCCTGCGCCGGGACCGGGGATCCGGATTCCCGCCGGGAACCGATTCGTCCTAGTCCACGTCCAACTAGTGTTCCCCGCCGTTAATTCGTTTCATTAATCGTTCGATGGCCCGGAGGATCTGTTCGGCGGTCTTGGTCCAAACGAATGGTTTGGGGTCCTCGTTCCAGGCGGCGGCCCAGGCGCGGATGTCGCGTTCGAGGGCCT
>NZ_DATFZD010000165.1:0-8155 GCF_035314665.1 Mycobacterium sp.
CCGCGGTTGATGTGCAGTTCGGGGGCGAACCGCACCTCGGCGTATACCACCGAGTCGGCGGACAGGTCCTCCACGCATTCGTAGGCCACCCGGTGCAGCGACTCGGGCGTCTGCATCACCGCGACGGTGTGCGAGAACGGCTCCAGATAGCGCTCCAGCGATCCGCTGTGCGACTGGGTGTGAAACCACCGCGTCAGCTCGTCGACCTCGGTGGCGGGCAGGTCGTCATAGCCGGTCTGACCGGCGATGTCGATCACGGTCGCCGGGCGCAGCCCGCCGTCGAGGTGATCGTGCAACAGCGCCTTGGGCGCTCGCTTGATCGCCTCCAGCCTCAGTGGCGTCGTCATCAGGTGATCCGATCGATGATCAGTGGTCGCTGGACAGGTGGCGTGCTGACGACGCTCCAGCCGGCGTCCAACTCGGCCATCGCAGGCTCGAACCGTTCCGGGGTGTCGGTGTACAACGTGAACAGCGGCTCGCCCGCGGCCACCGGCTCCCCGGGACGTCGGTGGATCCGGATCCCGGCGCCGGGCTGCACCGACTCGCCCGGCCGAGACCTGCCCGCGCCGAGCCGCCACACCGTCAGCCCCACTGCCATCGCGTCGATATCGCCCATTGTGCCGCTCCGATCGGCGATCACGGTTTCGGAGTACTTACCAACTGGCAACGGTACGGACAAGTCACCGCCCTGCGCGGCGACCAAGGCGCGGAATCGGTCCATCGCGGTGCCGTCACGCAGCGTCTGCGCCGGATCACGCCCGTCGAGGCCGGCGATCTGGAGCATCTCGCCGGCCAGTCGGAGCGTCAGTTCCACCACATCGGGCGGTCCCCCGCCGGCCAGCACTTCCAGCGCCTCGGCGACTTCAAGTGCATTGCCGGCGGCCGCGCCCAGCGGACTATTCATGTCGGTCAATAGCGCGCAAGCCGGCAGCCCATGCTTTGCACCCAACGCCACCATGGTTTCGGCCAACTCGCGACACTGCGATTCCGAACGCAGCAACGCGCCGGCACCGACCTTGACGTCGAGCACCAGCGCGCCCGCCCCTTCGGCGATCTTCTTGCTCATCACCGAACTCGCGATCAGCGGCAGCGACTCCACGGTGGCGGTGATGTCGCGCAGCGCATAGAGCTTCGCGTCAGCGGGCGCCAAGCGGCCGGCCGCGAATATGGCCGCTCCGATCTCGCAAAGCTGTTGGCGCACTTGCTCGTTAGACAGCTTTGCGGAAAAGCCTGCGATGGATTCCAACTTGTCCAATGTGCCGCCGGTATGGCCGAGTCCGCGGCCGGATGCCTGCGGCACCGCGCCACCGCACGCCGCAACCACCGATACCAGCGGCAGCGTGATCTTGTCTCCGACCCCGCCGGTGGAGTGTTTGTCCACGGTCGGCAGCGGACTGCCGTCGCGCCGCAAATCGGTGAAATCCATTCGCTCACCGGAGTCCACCATCGCCGCCGTCCATCGCGCGGTCTCGCCGTAGTCCATGCCGCGCAGGAAGATCGCCATCAACAGCGCTGACATCTGTTCGTCGGCGATCTGCCCGTTGGTGTAGGCGTCGATGACCCAGTCGATCGCGGCATCCGACAGCCGACCGCCGTCGCGTTTGGTTGCGATGATGGTCGGCGCGTCGAATCTCACGGGAGGTCGTCCGGTCCGAACGGCTCAGGCAGCAAGTCGCCGAGCCGCCGGGGTGCCTCGGGATGGTCGATGAGCAGGTCCGGCCCGCCGTGTTCGAGCAACACCTGACGACACCGGCCGCACGGCATCAGCGGCGAGCCGGCGCCGTCGACGCACGCCAGTGCGAGCAGCCGGCCGCCGCCGGTCGAATACAGCGCGCACACCACGGCGCACTCGGCGCAGAGACCCAGGCCATATGAGACATTCTCCACATTGCAGCCGGTAACTATCCGCCGATCGTCGACCAACGCCGCCGCACCCACCGGAAACCGAGAGTAAGGTGCGTACGCGCCATGCGCTGCTTGGATAGCCTTGTCCCGCAGCAACTTCCAGTTAATTGTGTCAGTCATGCTCGCGATACTTCGCGGGTTGGGAACGCATCGGGCCACCTCGTTCACTGTCGGCTAATTCACAAGGTCACCCTAGATTCTTCGCGCCGAAAAGCGTTGGCGGACACGAAGCGGGTCTTCTGAGCGCCAGAATGGGATTAGAGTCCACCCGACGGTCCCACATAAGGGGAGGCGCTGATGACGACGACGACATCTGCGAATCCGGCCACGCCGACACCGGAGGACGGATCGTCGCGCGCACGCCGCCTGCGACAAACCCTCTACCGCGGCGATCCCGGTATGTGGTCATGGGTGCTGCACCGCATCACCGGTGCGACGATCTTCTTCTTCCTGTTCGTGCACGTGCTGGACACCGCACTGGTTCGGGTAAGCCCGCAGACCTACAACGAAGTCATCTCGACCTACAAGACACCGATCGTGGGCTTGATGGAACTCGGGCTGGTGGCCGCGGTGCTTTACCACGCGCTCAACGGCATCCGGGTGATCCTGATCGACTTCTGGGCGAAGGGCACCCGCTACCAGCGGCTGATGCTGTGGGCGATCGCCATCGTCTGGCTGCTGGTGATGGTGCCCGCGACCGTGGTCGTGGCCATCCACATGATCGGGCATTTCCGATGAGCTCCCCCGACCTTCAACTGGGCCGCGGCCAGGTCGCGCCGATCCGGCAGCGCAGCCACGACCGTCCGGCCAGCCTGGACAATCCGCGGGCCCCCCGTCGGCGGACCGGTATGCCCAACTTCGAGAAGTTCGCCTGGCTGTTCATGCGGTTTTCCGGCATCGTGCTGGTGTTCTTGGCGCTCGGGCACTTGTTCGTGATGCTGATGTGGGACGACGGCGTGTATCGCATCGACTTCAACTACGTGGCGCAGCGCTGGCACTCGCCGTTCTGGCAAACCTGGGACCTGCTGCTGCTGTGGCTGGCACAGTTGCACGGCGGCAACGGTCTGCGCACCATCATCGACGACTACAGCCGCAAGGATTCCACCCGCTTCTGGCTGAATGCCCTGCTCGTGTTGTCGATGGTGTTCACGCTGCTGCTGGGGACCTACGTGCTGCTGACGTTTAACCCGAACATTTCGTGAAAGGCGAACATGTTTACGCCACCTCCTCCTCACCGCTTCGCTCTGCATCGTCGGCGGCGGCCGTGATCTCCCAACACCGATATGACGTGGTGATCGTCGGCGCGGGCGGGGCCGGAATGCGGGCAGCGGTGGAAGCGGGTCCGCGCGTCCGTACCGCGGTGTTGACCAAGCTGTACCCGACCCGCAGCCACACCGGCGCCGCCCAGGGCGGCATGTGCGCCGCACTGGCCAACGTCGAGGACGACAACTGGGAATGGCACACCTTCGACACCGTCAAGGGCGGCGACTATCTCGCCGACCAGGACGCGGTGGAGATCATGTGCAAGGAAGCCATCGACGCGGTGCTGGATCTGGAGAAAATGGGGATGCCGTTCAACCGCACCCCCGAGGGCCGCATCGACCAGCGTCGCTTCGGTGGGCATACCCGCGATCACGGCAAGGCCCCGGTACGCCGGGCCTGCTATGCCGCCGACCGCACCGGTCACATGATCCTGCAGACGCTGTACCAGAACTGCGTCAAACACGACGTCGAGTTCTTCAACGAGTTCTATGTGCTCGACCTGGTGCTGACCCAGACCCCGAGCGGCCCGGTGGCCACCGGCGTGGTCGCCTACGGGCTGGCCACCGGCGAGGTGCACATCTTCCACGCCAAGGCCGTCGTGATCGCAACCGGCGGGTCGGGCCGGATGTACAAGACCACGTCCAACGCCCACACCCTGACCGGCGACGGCATCGGAATCGTCTTCCGCAAGGGACTTCCGTTGGAAGACATGGAGTTTCACCAGTTCCACCCGACCGGGTTGGCCGGTCTGGGCATCTTGATCTCCGAAGCCGTGCGCGGCGAGGGTGGCCGGCTGCTCAACGGCGAGGGTGAGCGGTTCATGGAGCGCTACGCGCCGACGATCGTCGACCTGGCGCCGCGCGACATCGTCGCCCGCTCGATGGTTCTCGAGGTGCTGCAGGGCCGCGGCGCGGGTCCCCACAAGGACTACGTCTACATCGACGTCCGCCACCTCGGCGCCGACGTCCTGGAGGCAAAGCTGCCCGACATCACCGAGTTCGCGCGCACCTACCTGGGCGTGGACCCAGTCAAAGAGCTGGTCCCGGTCTACCCGACCTGCCATTACGTGATGGGTGGCATCCCGACGACCATCACCGGACAAGTGTTGCGGGACAATACATCTACCGTCCCGGGCCTGTATGCGGCCGGCGAGTGTGCGTGCGTATCGGTGCACGGCGCCAACCGGCTGGGCACCAATTCGCTGCTGGATATCAACGTCTTCGGGCGGCGGGCCGGAATCGCCGCGGCCAACTACGCCCTGGGGCACGACTTCGTCGAGCAGCCGCCGGACCCGTCGGCGATGGTCGTCGGCTGGGTGGCCGACATTTTGTCCGAGCAAGGCAACGAGCGCGTCGCCGACATCCGCGGGGCGCTGCAGCAGACGATGGACAACAACGCCGCGGTGTTCCGCACCGAGGAGACCCTCAAGCAGGCACTCACCGACATTCACGCTCTCAAAGAGCGCTATTCGCGAATCTCCGTGCACGACAAGGGAAAGCGCTTCAACAGCGACTTGCTGGAAGCCATCGAGCTGGGTTTCCTGCTCGAGCTGGCCGAAGTCACCGTGGTCGGCGCGTTGAACCGCAAGGAATCCCGTGGCGGGCACGCCCGCGAGGACTACCCCAACCGCGACGACGTCAACTACATGCGTCACACCATGGCGTACAAGCAGGGCACCGACCTGCTCAGCGACATTCGGCTGGATTTCAAACCTGTGGTGCAGACGCGTTACGAGCCAATGGAACGGAAGTACTGATGAGTTCGGTTGTCGAGACCGCGCCGGGCGGCGATCCGCCGTTGCCGCCGATCCCCGAGGGTGCGGTGATGGTGACGCTGAGGATCGCCCGGTTCAATCCGGAAAACCCCGACCAGTACGCCGATTCCGGTGGCTGGCAGAGCTTTCGGGTGCCCTGCCTGCCCAGCGACCGGATGCTCAACCTGCTCATCTACGTCAAAAGCTACCTCGACGGCACGCTGACCTTCCGGCGGTCCTGCGCTCACGGCGTCTGCGGCTCCGACGCGATGCGGATCAACGGTGTCAACCGGCTGGCCTGCAAGGTGCTGATGCGCGATCTGCTTCCCAGCAAGCCCCGTAAGCAGCTGACGATCACGGTCGAGCCGATCCGCGGGCTGCCGGTCGAGAAGGACCTGGTGGTCGACATGGAGCCATTCTTCGACGCCTACCGCGCGGTGAAGCCGTACCTGATCACCAGCGGTAACCCCCCGACGCGAGAGCGCATTCAAAGCCAAACGGATCGCGCGCGCTACGACGACACGACCAAGTGCATCCTGTGCGCCTGTTGCACGACCAGTTGCCCGGTGTTCTGGAGCGAGGGCAGCTACTTTGGCCCGGCGGCCATCGTCAATGCGCATCGCTTCATCTTCGATAGCCGCGACGAAGCGGCCGCCGAGCGCCTCGACATCCTCAACGAGGTCGACGGGGTGTGGCGCTGCCGCACCACGTTCAACTGCACCGAGTCCTGCCCGCGGGGCATCGAGGTGACCAAGGCGATTCAGGAGGTCAAGCGCGCGTTGATGTTCACGCGCTAGAGCTAGTGTCCACAGGCATGCCGTTGGTCCGAATAGACGTACTGCAAGGTTATTCGCGCGAGGAGCGCAAGGCGATCGGCGATTGCGTGCAACGCGCCATGATGGAGACCCTGGGCGTTCCCGAACGGGATCGCTTTCAGGTGATCACCGAACACCTGCCCGAAACCTTCGACTTCAACCGGTCGTATCTCGACATCAGCCGTTCGGACCGTTTCGTGTTCGTCCAGGTCGCGTTGTCGGCGGGACGCACTGAAACCAGCAAACAGGCGTTCTACGCCCGCCTTGCCGAGCTGCTGGCCGACGCGGTGGCGCTGCGTGCCGAGGATCTAGCCGTTGTCATCGTCGAAAACGCGCGTCACGACTGGTCGTTCGGCCTAGGAGAAGCGAGTTATGTCGTGCTGCCGCGCGAGCGCTGGCGTTGAGGCAGCGGGGCCCGGCACTCCGCGTCTCAGAGGTTCTGCACAGCTGGGAATAAGCTAATAGACAGCAGCGTTCCCTACGCTATGCGACTCGGCCAGCAACATGCGGGAGCGGAGACGATCGAGCCCCGCCGATACCAGACCAATGCAAGCCTGAGCCAACCACCGGCAAAGGATTCGCAGCGACCAGTGCGCGAGTACGTGACCAACGTCAGCCGACGGGCGAATCGGGTGACGCCGGCCGCCTAATCGGTCCGCGCCGGACCACGTATCCGCATCCCAAGCCTTGCGGCTAGGTGTTACGCACAGAGGGTGTAGGTGTTGCTCCACAGCCGGCCGCACGCTCCGTCCGGATCGGGCCGATGGTCGGTGGCGGCGATCTGGAGCTTCCCCGTCAGCGCGGTGGCGGGCAGATCAGCGTAGAGGTGGCCGTTGCCGTCTGCGGCGTAAGTCAGGTAGTCGCTGATGTCCTCCCCGGGGCGAGTGATCCTGACCGTCACTTCGTGGTGGGGCAGAAAGTCGGCGCCGATAACGACCCCGACCCGCGTGACGGTAATCGCCGGCGTGGCGGGCAGTCCGCCCCGGACGGGGTTGTCAGCGGCAGCAGCGACCATGGTTCCTCCGCAGCATGTTCTTCGTGCCGACGGCATGCGGGACATCACCCCGTAGATCACCGGCGCTCGAATGGCTCTTCGAATCGCATACCCTGCGCCGTTACCTGGCAAGGGGTCGGTCCGACCAACGGACCGCGGTGCTAGATCATGGCTGGCGCAAGCCGGCGTCGATGCGGCGGGCGGTGTGCGAGACCAAATCGGGCAAGTTGGGCGGCAACGTCGGCGAATGCATCAGAACCGTGACCGCTCCGGCGCAAGTGGCATTAGGCCACCACACCGGCGCTGACACACAGCAGATCCCCGGAAAGGCGTCCTGGCGATCGGTCACGGTCGCGCCGAGTTCGCGGACTGTTTCGCGCAGCCGACTCCATTCCCGCGGCGTCCAGCAGTCGGGCAGCGCAATATCCCCGCCGGGCTGTGCGGCGTACAAGACCCGGCCGGTGGCGGTCCGCGCGATCGCTTCGGGGTCCGCCGGGTCGGAAATGTGGGCCTGGCCGCGCGCTGCCGTCGCGCAAATCAGACGGAGTCGCTCCTCGTGCAGGATCCGGAGCGACGCCATCGCGCCGGCCTGCACGGCCAGGTTATGCACCGGTCCCTGCGCAGCCTGCCGCAATAGCGGATCGGGTTGCCACCGCTGCCCGATGCGACCGATCAGCGCCCCGACGTAGTAGCGATGCTCGACACACTGCACCGCCCCGAGGACGACCAATTGTTCGGCAAGCCGGTACGTCGACGTCTTCGCCAACCCGGTCGCACGGGCCAGCGCCGTCAAACCCAACCCGTCGTCTGTATGGGCGAGCGCGTCCAGCACCGCGAAGGCGCCGTCAAGCACTCCCCGGCCTCGGCACGCGTCACTCGCGGCGTCGCCGCTGGCGACGTCAGAGTGCGCCGTCAGTGACGCACAGGCAGGTGGGACATTCATGTCGCCTCGCAGACAAGCCCCCGGTGTCTGGGCCCCTTTGAGCGTCTTGTTCGCTCGCGTGAATTTTATACGCCAGCGGAGTCAAAAATGTGGCGTACTTACAACAGAAAACAAGTCGTCATTCGGCACCGCGTCACACTTTCGACGGCTGTGCCGTCTGACCGGTATGACACCGAAAACCCGCATCGAACCCCTCCCACCGAAACGGGCCAACTGGCTGATCCGCGCCATGTACCGATACGCCAAGCGGCGCTTCGGGGAAGTCCCCGAGCCGTTCGCCGTCACCGCGTACCATCCGCGGCTGCTGGTCGCCAACGTCGTCCACGAGACGATGTTGCAATCGGCGTCACGCAAGCTGCCCGCCAACGTGCGCGAGCTGGCGGTGTTTTGGACCGCGCGCACCGTCGGCTGCTCGTGGTGCGTCGACTTCGGGGCGATGCTGCAGCGCCTCGACGGACTAGACATTGAGCGCCTCAAAGACA
>NZ_DATFZD010000166.1:0-3834 GCF_035314665.1 Mycobacterium sp.
GAGGTATCGGCTAAGAAAATGACCGACCTGAGGCCATATTACGAAGAGTCGCAGTCTATCTACGATGTTTCCGACGAGTTTTTCGCATTATTTCTAGACCCAACGATGGGCTACACCTGCGCATACTTCGAGCGTGATGACATGACCCTCGAGGAGGCGCAAAACGCGAAGTTTGACTTGGCGCTGGGAAAGCTGAACCTCGAGCCTGGGATGACGTTGCTGGACGTTGGCTGCGGCTGGGGCGGAGCGCTGCAGCGAGCAATCGAGAAGTTCGACGTCAACGTCATCGGTATTGCGCTGAGTTGCAATCAGGTCGAGTACAGCAAGGCCAAACTGTCCGCGATCCCCACCGACCGCAACGTCGAGGTACGGCTGCAGGGCTGGGAGGAGTTCGAGGACAAGGTCGACCGGATCGTCACCATCGGCGCCTTCGAAGCGTTCAAGATGGAGCGTTATGCCGCGTTCTTCGATCGCGCCTACAACATCCTCCCCGACGATGGCCGGATGTTGCTGCACACAATTTTGGCCCATAGCCAGAAACAGATGCACGAGCGCGGCATCAAGCTGACAATGAGCGATATCCGATTCACGCGTTTCATAGCTACTGAAATTTTCCCGGGCGGACAGTTGCCGGCGCAGGAAGATATTTTCAAGTTTGCCCAGGACGCCGGGTTTTCAGTCGGAAAGGTGCAGTTACTGCAGGAGCATTACGTGCAGACGCTGAACATCTGGGCAGCCAATCTGCGCGCTAATCGCGAACGTGCCATCGCCATCCAGTCCGAAGAGGTCTACGACCGCTACATGCATGATCTGACCGGGTGTGAGAACTTCTTCCGCAAAGGCGTCAGCAATGTGGGGCAGTTCACTCTGACCAAATAGGCGACAGGCGGAGGAATCGTCAAGACCTGTGGATCGACGGTGTTCGGGCGTGGCGGGCTTATGGCAGTAGTCGGTGGGCGAGTTGTTCGGCGTTGAGTTGGTGGATTGCGTTGTCGACGGCATGCCGGTCGGTGAGGTCGACGCCTCGCTCGGTGAGGGCGGCGGCGACTTGTTTGGCGGGGCCCCAGGCGGTTTCGTCGTCGAAGGCGTCGTGGAAGACAGGCAGGTAGGTGTCGACCGCGTCGACGACGGGGCGAATCCAGTCGGGGTCGATGCCGCGTTGGGTGAGGGCGAAGCGCAACCACTGGCGCAGCACGTCGGGCAGGGCGGTGCGTTGGTCGGCGTCGAGAATGGTCTTGCGGGGTAGCCAATCGGTGAGCAGCAGCATCACCTCGCCGGGGCTCCAGCACAGCGGCCCCGCGCCGATGTAGCCTTCGCCGTAGTCGACTAGCAGCTCGGCCAGCGACCGGCTTACCGGGTCGTCGCGCCCGCTGTCGGTAGCGAAGTCCTGGATCAGTTGGTGGCGTTGCGGCTCGGGCAGCTCGGTGTGGTCGGGCCAGTCTGGCAGGTGGTCGCGGCAGCGGGACCAGGCCAGGGCCCGGTTGTCGAGGAAGTCCTCGTCGTCGTTGCGGGGCCAGGTCATGTCGGTGGTGCGCAACGCGTGCGCGAGATCGCCGAGCACGTCGGGGACCGGGGCCTGTCGGATCGGCATCGGTACCTCGGTGGGCTCGCGCAGCTGGTCCCACGCGGTTGCGGCGCCGGGTTGAAGGATGGCGAGCGTGTCGATCATCAGGCCGCCGACCTGGCAGAGCTGGGCCATCAGCGTGTGCGGGTGGGGTCCGTCGTAGTCGATGAACAGGACCCGTTCGCTGTCGTACACATCGACCGCCCGCCACGCCGCTGCCGGGGTCCAGGCGGCGCCGGTGTGCCAGGCCGGCACCGGCTGGGTCTCGGCCAGGATCGCGACGGTTTCGGTCAACATCGAAATATCGGCGGCGGGCGCGACCCGCGCCAGCGCGGCGACCGCGCCCAGCGCGTGCGGCGACGGCGTGGTGCATGCTCGCCCGCTCACCTGCATGCACAGCTGATGCTCGGGCTCACGCTCGGTCAACGCCGCGGTCGACCAGGCCTGGCCGAGCCAGCCGCTGGCCCACGTCTCGACGGCGAGCACATCGTCGCGCTCGATGATGTCTCGGGCATCACGCAGCAATAGATCCGCGGGCTGGGGCGGCCGAGGTGAACGGCGGACCGGTCGGTTCTTGGCGCCCTTACGGCGGCCACGGCTCTTGGGCATGACCGAAGTCCATCACACGCACCGACCGGCCGCACCCAACCAGCCGGCACGCCACCGCGATTTAGGCGACTTCGGTTTCGCCGGATGCAGCTGGTGCGGCCGGGGTGATGTCGAGGGGGCGTTCGAGCAGTTTGCCCTTGTGGAACACCGCTCCCGCCCGGACCAGCGCCACCAGGTGCGGCGCGTTCACCATCCGCCAGCGGCCTTGGGCGGCCTCGATCAGCTTGTAGGCCATGGCGATACCGGCGGCGCGAGAACCGGGGCCCTTGGTGACCCTGGCCCGCAAGCGCACGGTGGCGAAGGTCGACTCGATCGGGTTCGTCGTTCTCAGGTGTATCCAGTGCTCGGCCGGATACCGGTAGAACTCCAACAACACGTCTGCATCGTCGGTGATCTTCGCGACCGCTTTCGGATACTTCGCGGCGTAGTCGATCTCGAACACCTTGATCGCGACCTGCGCTCGGTCGATGTCCTCTGCGTTGAAGATTTCCCGCATCGCCGCGATCGCACCCGGATGCGCCGACTTCGGCAGCGCGGCAAGCACATTCGCCTGCTTATGAAACCAACAGCGCTGTTCACGAGTATTCGGGAACACCTCGCGCAGCGCCTTCCAGAATCCCAGCGCACCGTCTCCCACGGCCAGCACCGGTGCGGTCATGCCACGGCGTCGGCAGCCGCGCAGCAGATCGGCCCACGATTGGGTCGACTCGCGATACCCGTCAGTCAACGCGACCAACTCCTTGCGGCCGTCGGCGCGTACCCCGATCATCACCAGCAGGCACAGTTTGTCCTGATCGAGCCGCACCTTCAGGTGGATACCATCGACCCACAGATAGACGAAATCGGTGCCCGAGAGATCCCGCTCCTGAAATGCCTTCGCCTCGTCTTGCCACTGGGCGGTCAGCCGGGTGATCGAGGCCGCCGAGAGCCCCGATCCCGTGCCGAGGAACTGTTCCAGGGCCGCACCGAAGTCACCCGTAGACAGTCCACGCAGGTACAACAGCGGCAACACCGCATTCATCTGCCGGGACTTGCGTGCCCACGCCGGCAGAATCGCCGAGGAGAACCGTTGCCGTTCACCGGAATCGGGGTCGACACGCTTGTCGTTGACGCGTGGGGCCACCACGGTCACAGCCCCCGCCGCGGTGAGCACGTCGCGCTCGTGATGATAGCCGTTGCGCACCACCAGCCGCCGCCCGTTCTCGTCAACCTGATCGGCGAACTGCTCGATATAGGCGGCCACTTCAGCGTGCAGCGCCGCCGCCAACATCTGCCGGGCACCATCGCGAACGATCTCGTCGAGCAACGACTCGGCCCCACCCGCCGCAGCGTGTGCGTTGGACGCAGACCCGTCATGAACTACCTTGAGCATGGGCGTACCTTCCCGAACCAGCGCGCCAACGCCGGTCCCGATCAGAGCTATGGACTTTCAGATCATTCCCGGGAAGGTGCGCCCACTCACGCCGCCTCGCCGAGAACCATCCACAGGTTCTGATCATTGCTCTCAGGCCGCCCAAGCGCACCTATCGAGGAATGACTTGTCGGGCTCGCCACGCCAGTGATCGCTAGACATATGTGTTCGGACACTCAAGCCGATACGAAGTTTCGAGACCCTCGTATGTCGTCTATTTCGAGACGGATCATTGGGTGTCGCTCTGCGC
>NZ_DATFZD010000167.1:0-23823 GCF_035314665.1 Mycobacterium sp.
GCGAATTGGACCTTGGATGCGCCCCGGGCCGGACCCTGCGCCCAGAAAAACACGTCATCGGCCGGGTCGTTGCGCGTTCCGATCTCGGGGTAAGCCGCCGGGTTGAACATGTAGTTGGGCATGAACTTCAGGATCTGCGCGACGTTGACGTGCACGGTTCCTTCCAGGCGCGGCAAGGCGCCGATCAGCCGTGCTACTTCGCAGAAGTAGGTGTTCTTCTCGAAGCCTTTGGCGGCCAACACATCCCACAGCAAAGTGACGACAGCCTCGCCCTCGGAGGTGACCTTGGACTTGGTCA
Organism: Mycobacterium sp.; assembly: GCF_035314665.1. Classification (GTDB taxonomy): domain Bacteria; phylum Actinomycetota; class Actinomycetes; order Mycobacteriales; family Mycobacteriaceae; genus Mycobacterium. The sequence continues at coordinate 299 of NZ_DATFZD010000167.1, forward strand.
CCGGGTTGAACAACAGGTATCGACGGTCATCGAGGCTGGCACTGCGGAAGTAGTCGATCGCGCGGTCGCTGAACAGTTTCATCGCGATCAATCTGGCGTACGCCTCGACGAAGCTGGCCCGCACGTGTGGGAAGTCGGTGACCGGGTTGCCGTACAGGATGCGGTTGTTGGCATGCGTGATCGCCTCGTAGAAGGCGTGCTCGCACATCCCAATCGAGCCGCTGCACAGATTGAACTTGCCCACGTTGACGGTGTTGAGCGCGGCCGAGAACGCCTCCGGGCCGGCGCACAGGATGTCCTCCTCGTGCACCGGGTAGTCGTTGAGCCGGAAGTTGCTGACATACATCTGGCCGTGCACGACGTTGCCGATCAGCTCGTAGTTCTGGTGGCCGCTGTCGGCGACGAACCACACGTAACCGTCGGCGCCGTCGACGTCGGTGCGCCGCGAGAACACCGACACCATGCCCGCCACGTTGCCGTTGCCGATGTAGTACTTCTCCCCCGACGCGCGGAAGATGACACCCTCGTCGTCGTCCTGCGCCGGCGTCAGCAGCAAGTCGGTGTTGTAGATGTCGGCTCCGTGCTCGCGCTCGGACAGCCCGAACGCCATCACCCCGCCGGCTTCGAGTTGACTGGCCGCGCGTTCTTTGGCCTTGATGTTGTCGCTCTGCCAGATCGGCCCGAGGCCCAGGATCGTGACCTGCTCGGCATACCAGTAGGACAACCCGTAGAACCCGAAGATCTCGCTGAGCGCGGCGTTGCGCGAGGTGTCCCACCGCTTGTTCGGATCGCCCCCGCCGTATTCCGACGGGGTGAGGAAGGTCGCGAAGATCCGTTCCTGCTTGATGAAGTCGAGGAAGTCCGACACCCAGGCCGCTTCGAGGTCGTCGCGCAGCAGCTTGGTTTTGCCGCGTTGTTCGAACCAGTCGATCACCGCGCGCAGTTGACGCCGCGTCTCCGGGTCGAAGTGCGACGGTTCGTAGGTGTTCGGATCAAACAGGAGTCCCATGGCTAGGCCTTTCCCCCGCCGCCTTTCGGCGGATGCGGGTCCGGCCTCGAATCTAACGCTAGTTACTCGGGGGATCTCGAGAAGCTAACGATTTGGTGGTCGGGCGGCGTGGGGACGCGCGCCCACCTCGTCGGCCGTGTTCTGGTGTAGGCCTGATGTCGTCATTTGGGCTTTTTGCGGCCCGCGCCGCGCTCGCCACGCTGGCGGGGTCGGCGCTGTTTGCCCTCGGCATGCCATCCGCCCCCGCCGACCCGTCGACCGACGCCCTGGGTTTCGTCGACTCGACCGCGCGGTGCGCGGCGCCGGACACCGCGGTGGTCTTCGGCAGCACGGCGACCTCGCGGGTGGCGGTCTGCGAGACCTCCACCGGTAAATTCGAGTACCGCGGGGTGCGGATCAGCGACGGCGCCAAGCTGGTCGTGCCGGCGTCGGCGTCGAACGACGGCGGATACATCGCCCAGAGCGACGGAATCACCTACACGGTGACAGCCACGTCGCTGGTCGTCAGCGAGGGCAACCAGGAGATCCGCAAGGAACCGATGGTGTATTTCCACGGTGCGAAAGCGACTGCAGCGGCGCCGGGTAGCTCAGCGCCGGCCGCGCCACCGCCGTCGGCAAAAGCAACACCGACGACGCCGTTGCCGCCACCGCTGCCCGCCGAAGTGGGCGGCACCCGGCACTAATTCGATTGTTCGGCTCCTCCTCATCGCGCTGCGCGCTCTGCGTCGTCGCCGAACTAGTTCGCCGGCGCCGCAGCCGAAATCGATTGGCTCACGGTGTAACTGTCGATCCCTTCGGTGCCCAGTTCGCGGCCGTAGCCGCTGTTCTTGACACCGCCGAACGGGGCAACCGGATCCATGATGTAGCCCTCGTTGACGCCGAAAGTGCCCGACCGTACCCGGGCCGCCACGCCGTACCCTCGGTCGACGTCGGCGGTGAACACCGAGCCGGCCAGCCCATACTCGGAGTCGTTGGCGATCCGGATCGCCTCGTCTTCGTCGCGGTAGGGAATGACAGTCAGCACTGGGCCGAAAATCTCTTCGCGGGCAATCCGCATGTCATTGCTCGCGTCGCTGAACAGCGTCGGCCGCACATACCAGCCGGTGTCCAGACCGTCGGGCATATCCGCGCCGCCGATCACCAGGCGAGCGCCTTCGCTGCGGCCCGCTTCGATGTAGCCGCGAACCCGTTCCTGCTGACGTTTGGCCACCAGCGGGCCGATCTGGGTGTTGGGATCGGCGGGGTCGCCCACCGTCATCGACGACATCCCGGCCGCCAATGCGTCGACGAACTGGTCCTTGCGTGCTTCCGGTACCAGGATCCGGCTCAGCGCGTTGCACACCTGCCCGCTGTTGGCCAGGCTGGCCATCTGAATCGCGGTGGCGGTCGACGATGGGTCGGCATCGTCGAGCACGATGGCCGCCGACTTGCCGCCCAGTTCCAGGCTGACCTGCTTGAGTCCCGCGGCGCAGGCGAGGGCTACCTGGCGGCCGGCCGCGGTTGACCCGGTGAACGAGACCTTGTCGACGCCCGGGTGACCCACCAACAACTCGCCGACCTCGCGACCGCCGGGCACCACGTTCAGCACACCGGGCGGAAGATCGGCCTCAGCGACCAACTCGGCGAGCAACTGCGCGTCGAGCACCGACTCGGGTGCCGGTTTGAGCACCACCGAACATCCCGCCAGCAACGCCGGCACCACCTTGGTGACGGTGAGAAACTGCGGCATGTTCCAGGGCGCCACCGCGGCGACAACTCCGACCGGTTGCTTCAGAATCCGAATATCCTTGCCGTACAACCCCGGACGCGCCTGCTGCCATTCGTAGTTCTGCGCCATGCCGCAGAACGCCGAGATCATCGTGAGCGGCAGCGCCACCTGTGCCCTTTTCGCGAAGCTGATGGGAGCGCCGATCTCGGCCGAAATCAGCGCCGCCATATCGGCTCGCCGCTCTTTGTAGATGCCGGCCAGCCGGGTGAGCGCCTCGATCCGTTCGGCGGGCTGCATGCGCGGCCACGGTCCGGTGTCGAACGCCGCCCGCGCGGCGTCGACCGCCCGGTCCACATCGGCAGGGCCCGCGCAGGCCGCGTGACCGATGACCGCCTCGCTGTGCGGCGATACCACCGTGATGACGGCGTCGGACTCCGAGCCGGAAGGGGGTTTAGAAACAGGAGAAGTCCACTTGCCGTCGATGAACAGTTGGTCTCTCTCGTACATCAATGCCTCTCAGGTGTTGCGGCCGCCATTGACACCGAGGATCTGGCCGGTGATGTAGCTGGCCTCCTCGGACACGAAAAACGAACACGCGGCGGCAATATCTTCGGGCTTTCCGACCCGGCGCACCGGTGTGCGGTTGATGTGGTCCTCCACCGAGCCACCCAGGAGATGCCGACTCTCGGCGCTGCGCAGCATCGGTGTGTCTACGAATCCCGGCGGTACGGCGTTGACGGTGATCCCGCTCGGGCCGTATTCGAGGGCAAGCGATTTGGTCAGCCCATTCACCGCGGATTTTGCCGCGACGTAATGGGCCATGAACGGTTGCCCGGAGTGCGTGCTGGACGACGAGATGTTGACGATACGTCCCCAACCTTCCTCGACCATGTCGGGCAGCACGGCCTGGATGGTGTGGAATACGCCGTTCAGGTTGACATCGATCACCTTGGACCATTCCTGAAACGACATGTGCAGAAACTTCTTGAAGCCTTCCACCCCGGCCGCGTTGACTAGCACCAGGATTGGGCCGAACGCTTCGCGGATCGCCGCGACGGCGGCGTCGACCTGGGCGCGGTCGCGGACGTCGGCGACGTGGCCGTACTCGTCGTCGGTGGGTGACAGGTCGATGACGGCGACCCGAAGGCCGTCTTTGCGCAACCGTTGGGCGACCGCGCGGCCAATCCCTGACGCACCGCCGGTCACGACCGCCGTCTTCAAGCCTGCAACCCACCTTCCTGAGCGACCGCCCAAACATGCCTATCACTCCCCGTCGACGCCGGTCAAGTGAAGCGTTAGGGTCCGTTGATGGACAGGCCGCCATTTCGTTTCGCCGTGCAGGCGACCAACGCCACCGGGGGCCGCGAGTGGCACGACACCGTTCGGAGAGTCGAAGACCTCGGCTACTCAACGCTTTTCCTGGCTGATCACTACCTGGGACCGGGCGCCGCGCAGCGCGCGGCGCGCACCCCTCGCCAAGACCTGGCTCCTATCGCGGCGATGGCGGCGGCAGCCGCGGTGAGCCAGACATTGCGCATCGGGTGCCGGGTGTTCTGCATCGACTATCATGCGCCGGCGGTATTGGCCAAGGAGGCGGCGACGCTTGACCTGCTGTCCGACGGTCGGTTGGAGATGGGTATCGGAGCCGGGTGGAGCGACGTCGAGTACACCGCAATGGGTATCGACTTCGAGCCTCCGGGCCGGCGAATCGCCAAGCTTGCCGAGGTCGTCTCGTTCGTCAAGGCGCATTGGCAAGGCGACGAGCTGGACTGGTCAGGCGACTTCGTTCGGGTGCAGGGATATGCCGGGCGGCCCCGTCCGGTGCAACGTCCACATCCCCCGATCATGATCGGCGGGGGCGGCCGCCGCGTCCTTTCGCTGGCCGCCCGGGCGGGCGACATCGTCAGCATTTCCAGCGTGCCGTTTGTGGCGCGCGACGCCGACGGCCTCGATCCGCAGGCAGTCGCCCAACGTCGAATCGGTTTCGTGCGCGAGGCTGCCGGCGAGCGGTTCGGCGGTTTGGAGGTCGAGAGCTCGCCGTACTTCACGCAGATCACCGCCCATCCCGAGGCGGCCCTGGCCGAACTCGCGACGACAACCGGGATAGCAGCCGAATTGCTGCGTGACCATCCCAACGTCCTGGTCGGCTCGGTGGAAAGCGTTGTTGAGACGCTGTGTTCGCGTCGGGAAAAGCTGGGCATCAACTACGTCACGGTCCAGCAGTCCGAGATCGAATCCTTCGCACCGGTGGTAGCCCGGCTGCACGGGCGCTGAACCTTGACCCTCAACCGCATAGGTGGGACTATTTGGGCGATCGCTCAAGGGAACGGGACGGCTCTATGGCAAAGCGGACCAGATACAGCGAGTACCACGACCGGTACCCGAACTATCGGCTCGACCTCACCGACGACGGAATCCTGTTCATGCAGTGCCACACCAACGGCGGCAGCCTGGTGTGGGACTGGCGGGCACACGACCAGATGTCCGACGCGTTCGCCGACATCGCCGGGGATCGCGAGATCAAGGTACTGATCCACACCGGCACCGGCGAGAACTACAACGCCAATTGGGGGCGCATGCCCAACGGCGACCCGGTCGAAAAGCCCGATTACCAGCTCATGCCCGGCACCCGCGGCTTGCACAAGCTCGACGAAAAAGCTTGGTATGCACGGCATTTGATCACCAACGTGCTCGACGTCGACGTTCCGATGATCAGTGCTGTGAACGGCCCGTGCAATATGCACTCCGAGGTGCCGCTGCTGGGCGATATTGTGCTGGCCTCCGAGGACGCCTACTTCCAGGACGCATCACATTTTCCTCGCGGCCAGGTGCCCGGCGACGGTCAGCACGTCATCTGGAGCTTTTTGGCCGGCCACACCCGCGCTCGCTATTTCCTGCTGACCGGGATGAAACTCGGCGCGGCCGAAGCCAAGGAGTGGGGTGTGGTCAACGAGGTGCTGGCAGGAGACCAGTTGCTCGACCGGGCATGGGAATTGGCTCGCGAACTGGTCAAGCGTCCACCGCTGACGCTGCGTTACTCACGCCAGCTGTTTACCAACCCGCTCAAACGGGCCTTCATCGACGAACTCGGCCACGGCCTGGCCCGGGAAACCTACGCGCAGCGGGCCTTCTTCCCGTTCGGCGGTGAGATGGCCCCGCTCGATAGGGCCTGGGATCAGGAGCCTTGGTCGAACGGCGCGCCCGCCCAAGACGATCAGCGCAACGAAGGAGTCCGGTCGTGACGAGTATCCAGCAGCGACTGTCCACCGGCCGCGGCAAGTTCACCACCGACTATCCCGAACTCGGCACCGGCCCGGTCAGCTACGAAGACTCCATCTCCGAGGAATTCTTCGCCGCCGAGCGTAAAGCCGTGTTCGAACGAAACTGGTTGTGCGTCGGGCGAATCGAGCGGCTACCGCGCAAGGGCTCGTACTTCACCCGCGACCTGCCCGGTGGCCTCGCATCGATCGTGATCGCCCGCGATCTGGATGACAGCGTGCACGCGTTCCACAATGTGTGCGCTCACCGCGGCAACAAGGTCGTCTGGCAAGAGCACCCCGGACGAGAGTCCTCGGGAACGTGTCGCGCGTTTGCCTGCAAATACCACGGGTGGCGATACGGCCTGGACGGCAAGCTCAACCACGTCACCAACGAAGACGAGTTTTTCGATCTCGACAAGAGCACACTGCGGATGCCGCCGGTGCACTGCGAGGTGTGGGCGGGCTTCATCTTCATCAATCTCGCCGACGATCCGGTGCCGCTTCGGGATTTCCTCGGCGACGGACTATTAGCCATCGAGAGCTATCCGTTCGAGAAGATGACGCAGCGCTACGGGTTCTCCACCCGGATCAACGGGAACTGGAAGCTGGCTGTCGACTCGGTATGCGAGTGGTATCACCCGCCGTATGTGCACGGTCGCTTCATCGACCCCGACGTCTCCAAGGCCGAGAAGATGGTGCCGCCCGTCGACTCCTACCACTACGAACTGTTCCGGCCGCACATGCTGACCTCGGTCCCCGGACCGCCGCCGCTGCCGCCCCGCGAACCGGGCACCGCCGGACCAGCCCGCCAGGACCAGCGTTGGGTTTACAAGCTGTTCCGCGCCGGTCTGTTCGGACCCGACGATGTTCCGGATATCGGTCCGCAGCCCGATTTCCTGAACCGCGGCAACATCGCATCGTGGGGCAACGACCAATTCTGGGTCTTCCCGAACATCTCCATCCAGATCTGGGCCCGCGGCTACTACATCACCTACACCTACTGGCCGGAGACCGTGGACTCGCACATCTACGAGATCGACATGTATTTCGTCCCGCCGGCCAACGCGCATGAGCGCTTGGCGCAGGAGTTGGTGGTCGACAGCACGATTGAGTTCGCGATGCAGGACGTGAACACCATCGAGGCCACCCACTCGGCGCTGAAGACACGGGCGCAAAGCACCTTCCACCTCAGCGACCAGGAACTGCTCATCCGCCAGTTCCACACGGTCATCCGCGACACCGTAGCCGCTTACCGTTCTGGGGAGTCGTCATGACCAATTTGGCCCTCCCGCAAGGATTCTCCGACCTGGAACCATTCGTGGCCGACTGGGCATTAACGACGCGGGCGCAACGCTACGAGGCGCGTGTGCAGAAACCGTACGACGAACTCGTCAGGTTCTACGACGCGATCGCGCCTCGGGCCGAACAGGCGATCGCCTACCTCGATGAGCTCGACATCAACGAATTGCCTGAAGACGCCGAACGGCTGCTGCATCTGCTCTACTCGATGATCTTGGTCTCCTACGCCGTCAACGTGTTCAAGCAGAACCGCATCCCGGACTCCGGTGCCGCCTTCTTCGACATGGTCGCCGAGCCGGCGGTGTGACACGACGTGACCGCATCCGCACGACCGAAGACACGCGACTCCACCACTCGCGACATGCTGATCGCCGCGACGAGTCAGATCATGGTCGAGGAAGGTTATGCCGCGGCCACGTCACGCCGGGTCGCGACCCAGGCCGGCGTGAAACCGGCCCTCGTGCACTACTACTTCCCCACGATGGACGATTTGTATCTGGCGGTTTTCCGCCGTGGCGCCACCATTTACCTTGACAGACAGCAGAAAGCGTTGGCTTCCGATCGCCCCCTCCACGCCTTCTGGGATACCCTCATCGAACCCAAAGACACCCGACTGTTGTTGGAGTTCATGGGGCTGGCCAATCACCGCAAGGAGATCAGGGCGGAGATCGCGGCCTGGTCCGAGCGCTGGCGCGAACAGCAGATCACCGCGCTGAATTTCATCGTCCGCGAGCACGACATCGACACCGAAGATTTCCCGCCCGCCGCCCTGGCGGTCGTCATCGCCGCGATCGGCCGCACGCTGATACTCGAACAGGGACTTGGCGCCGCCGGCGGCCACGACGAGGCTGTCGCTCTGGTGCATCGAATGCTCGACCGATTCGAGATGCCGCGGCCGAAAGCCCGCCAGGGCCGGAGCAATCAGTCCGGCTAAGGCAGCACCACCCGCAGCCGCTCCCAGCCGCGAACGGTGGACGTCGACGCGAGTTGTGCTGTGTCGTAATCGATGCCCCATTCGGGCCAACGGTTGAGGATCTCGTCCAGTGCGACACGACCCTCCAGGCGCGCGAGGTTTGCACCCAGGCAGTAGTGCACGCCTTTTCCAAAGGTGATGTGCGAAATGTTGTCGCGGTGGATGTTGAAGGTGTCCGGATCGGCGTACCGGCGGGGGTCGCGATTAGCGGCGCCGAACAGCAATAGCATGGCGCTGCCCGCCGGAACGGTGGTGCCGTAGCACTCGAAATCCGTTGTCATCCAGCGGGCTACGTGCGGACCGGTAGGCTCGAACCGTAGCGTCTCGTCGACGGTGCGATTCAGCAGCGAACGATCCTGGTGGATTTCCCGGCGCTGATCGGGATGCTCGGCGAGCACCTTGGCCAGCCAGCCGATCAGCCGGCCCGTCGTCTCGTTTCCGGCACCGGCCACCACCTGGGTGTAATGCAGCACCTCTTTGCGGCTCAGCTTTCGGTGCACGCCCTGCTCGTCGTCGAATTCGACGTTGAGCAGTGTCGTCATCAGGTCGTCGGACGGGTTCTTCGATCGCCATTCGACGTAGTCGGCGTAGATCCGGCCGTCGGCGATGGAGTCGGCGTCGGCGACCTTGAGCGGCGCGCCGGGCTTGGTGCGCAAGTTGGCGTCGTTGGCGTCGCGAACCGAGACCTGCTCGGACTCAGGAATTCCCAGCAGCATGCCGATCACCCGCATCGGCATCATCGACGCCAGCTCGGCGATGATGTCGAAGCCATCGGAGCCGACCAGCGGATCCAGGCAGCCGATGCAGTACTGCCGGATCTGGTCTTCGATCGCGGCCATCCGGCGCGGCGTGAACACCCGCGACATCAGCCCCCGCAGCCTGGAATGCTCAGGGGGATCCTGAAACATCATCACGCCACCGGGCATGTCGAATTTCGACTTGACCAACTCAAGGATGTCACTGCGACGACTGGAGAAGACTTCCCAGTTCGCCAATGCTTGCTCGACGTCGGAATGCCTTGAGATCGCCCAGAAGTCGTATTGCTCGTTGTAGTAGATCGGCGCCTGGTCGCGCAGCCGGGCGTAAGTCGGGTACGGGTCGGCGTTGATGCCGACGTCGTAGGGGTCGTAATAAACGTCCGTGTCGCTGGTGACAGTCATCAATAATTCCCTTACTTCAGGCAGCTGCCGGCATCCACCGTGAGCGGGACCCCGGTGATGTAGCGCGCTTCGTCGGAGGCCAAGAACAACACCGCGTTGCTGATGTCCTCTGGGGTCACCCAGGGGATGGGCAAGACGTGGAAGCTCTGGCACACCGGCGCAAGATCATCCGGCCCGGGGTTGTCCAATTCCGGGCGGAAAGCGCGATAGGTGGCCTCGTTCAACAACAACGGCGAATTCACATGCGTCGGCAGGACAGCGTTGACCCGGATCATGTGCTGCCCCAATTCGACCGCGAACGAACGCATCAGGCCGATCACGCCGTGCTTGGCAGCGACGTAGTGGCCGACGTGCGGATAGGCCTTGTTACCGGCAACCGAGGACGTCAGGATGATCGAGCCGCCGCGATCACCTGCCAGGATGTGCGGAACGCCGGCCTTCACCGTCTTCCACACTCCGCTGAGGTTGACGTCGATCATCTCCTGCCACAGCGCCTCTTTGGCCTTGTACAGCTTTCCGGCCGTCGTACCGATGCCGGCGTTGGCGACGATGACGTCTAGCAGTCCCAGCTGTTCGACACCGCCGTCAACGGCGGCTTTCAGCTCGTCGTAATCGCGAACGTCGACCTCGGCGGTCACGATCCGACCCCCGGCGTTCTTGACCATGCCGGCCGTCTCGTCGAGGTCTTCCGGCGTCGCACCATCCACAGGAGAATTCTCAAAGTCGCGGCAGATGTCGACGGCGATGATGTCGGCACCCTCCCGCGCGAGCCGGACGGCATGACTTCTGCCCTGCCCGCGTGCGGCACCGGTCACGAATGCGACCTTGCCGTCCATCCGGCCCGCCATGCCAACCTCGATTCCCCTGCGGATGCGATTTTGGGCGATCGCCCAATTCTAGGGCGCACGCCATGTTTAGCAGCACGGCGTCGAGCGCGTCAAGGGCGCGCAATCGGCGCCGGGCTAGGCGCTCGCAAACGGGCCGACGTGCAAGGTGGAGAAACTCGGATCTGTGCACGCCGTATCAGCGTGCGCGATCACGAGGGAAGCGGTTTGGCCGGGCGGGGAGACTTGCAGGCCGCTGACCGGGGTCGTCTCGCACCCGAAGTTTCCGGCGTTGACGATTCCGAGTGTCGCTGTGGCCATCTGGCCGGGCGATAGCGTGACGGTGGCAGTTGAGCCGGGGTCCTGCTCGGCGGCTTTGCCGACCCGGTGATTGTCGGCGCCCGCAACGAACGACACGCCGGCGTAGCCCTGGATAGTGCATGGTGAGCTGCCAGTATTGCGGAGGTTGAGCGGATAGTAGACGGTACCGGCCGTTCCGTTCTCTTGGCCAAGGCTGGCCGCTAGCGCGGTGGTAAGACACTGCGAGGCAGTCGCCGCCGGCGTACCGGTCGTCGCGGTGCTGGGAGTTGTGCCCGTTTTAGACGAGCTGCAGCCGGCCAGGATGACCGCAGCGGCGATGCTGAGATACATAGGCAAACGCTTCATTGCGTACTCCCTTATTAGGCGGTGCGGTTTCAAAGCTGCCACAACGCGGCCCGCCGGGCGGCAAATCGGCGATGACACGAAAACCCTGGTGTACTACTGACCTGGCTCGCTTGCGAGTTGCGCTGAGGAATTTGCCACACCACGTCGAACACCACAGTAAGGTGCTGTCCGTGAGCGGAAAGTCGTTAGCCACAGGTCGCGGCCGCTGGTTGGGCTTCGCGGCCACGGTCGTCGCCTCTGCCGCCATGCTCTACGCGCAAAGCAACGAGACTCGGTGCTGCGTCACGACCACACCGGCGAAACCGGTGGCAGCCTCGACGAGCCCCAAACCCGCGCCGCCCAGCGCGCCGGCCATCGCGTCTCCGCCGCAGACCGCCACTCCGGCGGAGGCGCACTTGCTGGCTGCAGATGCGCCTGTCGCTGCCCAGAGTTTTCAGTTCGTGTTGCCCCGCGGCGTTGCGCCGGAGAATGGGTTGCAGGTCAAGACCATCTGGGCTGCCCGTGCAATTAGCGTGTTGTTTCCGCAGATCACCACCATCGGCGGGTACCGGCAGGACGCGTTGAAATGGCATCCCAACGGGTTGGCCATCGACGTGATGATCCCGAACCACGACTCCCCGGCGGGCATCGAGCTCGGCAACCAAATCGCCGGGTTCGCGTTGGCGAATGCCAAGCGATGGGGAATCAACCACGTGATCTGGCGGCAGAAAATCTATCCGGGCGTCGGCAAGGGGAGCTGGACCGCGGACTACGGCAACGAAACCGCCAACCACTACGACCACGTTCACATCGCTACCGACGGCGGCGGATATCCGACCGGGCACGAAACGTACTACATCGGATCGATGACCCCGACGCCGCCAGACTGATGGCGCACTGCGCCTCACTGGGCGGTCCAGCCGCCGTCGACTGAATAAGAGGCGCCGGTGATGGTGGCGGCGGCATCGCCTGCCAGGAAGACCGCGAGGGCGCCGATGTCCTCGGGACGGGTGAAGCGGGCCATCGGCTGCTTTACGGCAACGAACTCTTGCTTGGCCTCGTCAAAGGACTTTCCCGCCGCGTCGGCGAAAACTTCGACTTGCTGTGCTATCAGCGGCGTCATCACCCAACCTGGGCAGATCGCGTTGCACGTGATGCCGTGATCGGCGGTTTCGATTGCCACCACCTTCGTTAATCCGACAACCCCGTGTTTTGCCGCGACATACGCGGCCTTCTCGGCGCTTGCCACGAGGCCGTGCGCCGAGGCGATATTGATGATCCGGCCCCAACCGCGGCGCTTCATCCCCGGCAGCACGCATCGACTCGTGTGGAAAGCGGCCGACAGATTCGTGGCGATGACGGCGTCCCATTTCTCGACTGGGAAATCCTCCACCTTCGCCACGAACTGGATACCAGCATTGTTGACGAGGACATCGATTCTCCCGAAGGTCTTTTCGGCGCCGCTGATCATCTCGGCAATCTCGGCCGGCTTGGTCACGTCGGCGCTCGAATAAACCGCGGTTACTCCGAAGGTTTGCTCGATACTCTGACGCTCTTGCTCAACGGCCTCTGGGTCACCGAAACCGTTGAGCGTCACGTTTGCCCCCTCGCCGGCGAAGGCGCGTGCGATGGCAAGACCAATACCGGACGTGGAACCCGTTACGACGACGGATTTTCCGCGGATCATCGTCTTTTGCCCTTCCTCCAGACAGCTCGGCTGCGCGGATCGAGTATCCCTCAACCACGTGTTCGGCGGGCTCATCGGGTAGAACCAAGGAATGACCGCCGAGCGCACGATTCTGCGCGGCACCACCGTCGTCGACGTCCGCGACGGCAGCCTGGACCGCGACGTTGACATCACCGTCGAAGGCGGCCGGATCGCCTCGATCATGCCTGCCTCCGAGGACCACCCGGACCGGGTCGCGGTGGTCGACGCGCGGGGCACGTACGCGGTGCCGGGGTTCTGCGACATGCATGCCCATCCACTGGCGGACCGACGCGACGCCCGTCCGGCGCTGCGGCTCATGCTTGCCTGCGGCGTCACAGGATTCCGCCAGATGGGGGGCTCACGCACACTGCTCGGTGATCGCAGCACCGGCAAGCTCGCCCTCCCCACTGACGGGCCTGCGCTGCTGTCGATGCCAGGCGAGGTATTGCTGCCCTTCAATGCCGGCAGTGAATCCGTTGCGCTGCAATCGGTCCGGCAGCAGGCCGAGACCGGAGCCTATTTCATCAAGGTTGCGATGGTGGCCCCGCAGGTGTTCTTTCCGGCTCAGGCCGAAGCCGCTCGGCTGGGGCTGGCTACCGTTGGGCATCTGCCCGTCGGGATCGATGTACGCGCAGCCTCCGACGGCAGGATGCGCTCGATCGAGCACCTCGGTCCCGGCGTCGCCATCGTCGCGGCGTGCTGCGATCACCAGGACGCCATCGAACGGGCGGTTGCAGACTGTGCCGCACCGAAATTCCCCACCGTTCCCAGGTTCCCGTTCGCCGAGCGGCTGATGGGGATGCTCCTGGCCCGGGTGATGGCCAAGACCGTCATCAACCCCCTGCTGCTGGCCAAACCGGTCGACGCCGAGCTGATCGCCGACGCCGGTCAGTCATTCAACGACGACAAAGCCCGTGATTTGGCAAGGGTATTCGCCGCCGATCAGACCTGGCAGTGTCCAACGCTGATCCGGCTACGCACCCAACAGTTCTGCGACGACCCGGTCTACCACGCCAACCCCAACAACCGCTTCGCGTCGAGGCGGACTCTGAAGAGCTGGCGAAAGGCCACCGAGAAATATGCCTCTCGCCCCGAGACGATGCGCAGCGCTTATCGCAACCACTACCGCCGGCAGCTGGACATGGTGCGCATCTTTGACGAAGAGGGCGTCAAGATGATAGCCGGCAGCGATGTTAGCGGATCCGGTTGGGAGATACCCGGATTTGCATTGCATGACGAGTTCGACCAGTTGGCGGCGGCAGGTCTGACGCCGTTGCGAATCTTGCAGATGGCCACCATCAACGCTGCCGAGTTTCTTGGCAGGACAGCGACTTTGGGCACGGTAGAACCCGGGAAGGACGCCGACATTGTCTTGCTGTCGGCTAACCCCGTGGACAACGTGGCCCACCTGCACGACATCGGCGGCGTGGTCCGGGCCGGCCGCTATTACTCGCCGGAGACTCTCGCGGCGACGATCCAGACCGTCGCCGAAACCCATGCTGCTGTATAACTATCCGCGTCAGCGCGACACCGGGCAGGCGCCGGTGTAGTCGACCTGCCAATGCTTGATTCCGTTGAGCCAGCCGGATCGTAACCGCTCCGGGTTGGCTCGCGAGGTGAGGTCGGGAACGAGGTCGGCGATCGCGTTGAACATCACCTCGATGGTCAGCCTGGCGAGGTTGGCCCCCAAGCAGTAATGCGCGCCGGTGCCGCCAAAACTGACGTGCGGGTTTGGGTCTCGCAGCACGTTGAACGAGAACGGATCGTCGAACACATCCTCGTCGAAGTTGGCCGATCGGTAGAACAGCGCGAGGCGCTGGCCCTGCTTGATCGGGACGCCGCCGAGTTCGATATCGCGGAGCGCGGTGCGCTGAAAAGCCGTGATCGGGGTGGCCCATCGGATGATCTCGTCGACGGCGGTGACGGGGCGCCGCTCCTTGAACACCTTCCACTGCTCCGGGTTGTCGAGGAACGCCATCATTCCCTGCGTGATCGAGTTGCGGGTGGTCTCGTTGCCGGCCACCGTCAGCGTCACCATAAACAGCCCGAACTCCTCGTCGGAGAGCCTGTGGCCGTCGACGTCGGCCTCGATCAGCTGGCTGACGATGTCGTCACCCGGATGGTCGGCCTTGAGTGCGGCGAGTTGCATTCCGTAGAACATCAATTCGCCGGCCGACGCCAACGCCTCGGACCCGGCGAACTCCGGATCCTCATCCCCCACCATCTTGTTGGTCCAATGGAACAGCTTGGATCGATCCTCAAACGGGACACCGAGTAGTCCGGCCATCGCCTGTAGTGGCAGCTCGCTGGACACCTGCGCCACGAAGTCCCCGGTCCCGGCGGCGGCTGCCTCGGCGACGATACGACGGGCTCGCTGTGCCAGGTCTTCTCGAAGCCGCTCCACCGCACGGGGTGTGAAACCTCGAGACACGATCTTGCGCATGTGGGTGTGCTGCGGAGCATCCATGTTGATCATCGAGAATCGGCCGGCCTCGATCTGCCCGCGCGCCGCCTCCTCATCGCAATACCGCGGCACGATGCAGTTCTCGGCGCTGGAGAACACGCCGTCGCGCAGTGACACCTCACGCACGTCGCGATGCTTGCTGACCACCCAGTACCCGCCGTCAGTGAAACCTCCGACGCCCTCCGGCTGCTCGTTCCACCAAATGGGCGCCGCGCGCCGTAGTTCGCGCAGCTCCTCGGTCGGCAGGCGCGCGGCGTAGACGTCGGGGTCGGTGAAGTCGAAACCCTTCGGCAGCTGCGGTGTCGCCATGATGCCTCCTAAGTCAGCCAATGGTCGACGAGGTCGGCCCACCGGCGCGAGATGGTCTGCCCCATCTCGTCGCGCCCGGGGCGATTGTCGAGGGCGCCGATGGTCAACCGCGCGATCTCGTCGACCTGATCGCGGTCCAACCCGAACGCCACCAGCGCGTCGAGGTCGCGGTCGGTGTCGATCTCATCCGGCAGCGCAGACCGCGCGAGCAACACTGCCGCGTTCTCCTCGCCGACCTCCAGCAGCATGGCAACCAGGCTGGACTTGCTGACATTCACCAACCGGTCACACCGGCCTGCGGATCGACAGCTCAAGTCCGTTGTCGCGCATGACGGTTCGGCACTGCTGAGGCGTGTAGTCGAAGTTCTCCAGATCCTTGAGATAGGACGCGGGGTCGGCCAGGCCTTCGACATGGGGGAAGTCCGAACCCATGATGATGCGGTTTTCGCCCAGCAGCCTCAGCAGGCTGGCCAGCTCATCCTCGTAGAAGGGCGACACCCAGACGTGGCGTTTGAAGGTCTCTCTTGGGTCCTCCCTGTAGATCTGCGGGATCTGTCCGTAGGACTTGGTCAGCTTTTCGAACAGGTGAAACACCCAGTCCGAGCCGCTTTCGATCGAAGCCATCCTCAGATTGGGGAAGCGCAGGTAAAGCCCGTTGTGCAGGTGGTTGGCGAAGGTGTCCTGTAAGGCGTGTCCGGAGAACAAGTTCCGGAAACCGAGCAGCGCCTGGAACGACATCATGTAGTCCGATTCACCCCAGGCCGGCATGAACTTCGAGTAGTACGTCTCGCCGGAGTGGTAGCACACGGTGATGCCTGAATCGTTGGCCAACTGCCAGAAGGCGTCGAACATGGGGTCGCCGGGCGGACGCATGCCGACCTCTGTCGTGATCGGTCCGGGCACCATGACGATGAAGCGGGCGTCACGCTCCAGCGCCCACTCGAGTTCGCGGACCGCATCGTCCGGTTTGCACATGGTGATGTAGGGAGCGCCGAATATCCGCTCCTGGTAGGCGAATCCCCAGTCCTCATCCATCCAGCGGTTAAAAGCCCGGAAGGTCGCGACCGTGGCGTCGAAGTCGGGCAACAGCGCTTGTTCCATCCCGACGCCGAGGGTGGGCAGCAGGATGCAGCCCGCCATGCCCTGCTGATCCATCAACGCCAGGCGCGCGTCGCGGTCGCGATACGCCGCCGGGATCGGTTCCAAGTCGCCGAACAGCGCATTCAAGTCGGCACCTCTGGGGTTTCGGCCGCGAAAGTATTCGTCGAGCGCGCCCGGCTTGCCCACCGGATCGAAGGTCGGATTCGGGATGAACCTGTTGACCCTGCCACCGACGATGAGACGCTGTTTACCGTCCAGTTGGGCCCATTGGATCGCGCGCTTTTTCAAGTGCGGCTCGATGTGACGGGTGAACGCGTCGAGCGCTTCGTAGTAGTGGTTGTCGCAGTCGAAAAACTTGAACGGGAGCTGTGTCGTCATCGCGGCAAACGTCCTTTCTGGGGCCCGAATTTAGAGGATTCAGTTGCGCGGTAAGCCGAGGACCATCGATGCGATGACCGTCAGCTGTATCTCCGGGGTTCCCCCGCCGATGAGTTCGGCAGGAGCGTCGAAGTAGGGCTGCACGACGGCCGGGTCGGACTCCGCCAGCATCGCGATGCGGCCGGTCAGGCCGAGCGTGGCGGTCCACGCGCGACGCAGCAAAGTGACCATCGCGTACTTGGCGATGCTGGACGTCGGTCCCGGCCCCTGACCCTCGACCAGACGCAGGGTTTCGCGCAGCACCACGGCCTTGATCGCCGTGCTGTAGGCCTCGACGTCGCCGAGCGCCCGCAGCGCCGCATCCTGTTCGGGGCCATCGATTTCCGTCATTCGTCGAAGGGCAGCGGCGCGATCGATGCTGACGTAGTTGCCGATGGCGGTTCGTTCGACCGCCATCGTCGACACCGCCAGGCCCCAGCCGTCGCCGGGCTCACCGACCAGCATGTCGTCGGGCACGAACACGTCGGTCAGAAAGACCTCGTTGAATTCGGTGCGTCCGCTGGCCTGCTTGATCGGGGAGACGTCGATGCCCGGCCAGCTCATGTCGACGAGGAAGTAGCTGATCCCGCGGTGCTTCTTCGCTTCGGGATCGGTGCGCGCCAGCAGCGCGCCGAACTGAGCCCGATTGGCCAGCGAGGTCCAGATCTTGTGCCCGTTGACCACCCATCCCCCGTCGACCTTGTTGGCGCGGGTCGACAGCGACGCCAGGTCAGAGCCGGCGCCGGGTTCACTGAAGAGTTGGCACCACCGCTGTACGCCGCGCAGGATCGGCCAGGCGAAGCGCTCGCGCTGCAGATCCGATCCGCTGCCCAGAATCGTCGGAAGGATCCACTCCGCAATGCCGAGCGAGGGTCGTATCAATTCGGGACGCTTGTCGAATTCCTCGGCGATGATCACCTGCTGAACCGGCGACGCGCCGACACCCCACGGCGCAGGCAGATTCGGTGCGGCCAGGCCGTTGCGGGCCAGCAGATCCCGTTGCGGCCCAAAGGCCAAGCCGGGGTTCCTGCTGTCGTCGGAAGGGTGGTCGTTGGACAGACTTAACGCGTCGTCGAGCGTTGCGGCCACCCTGGCTCGGAATTCGGACTCGATAGTGCCCAAATCGATTGTGGTGGAGCGCTTCACCGTGCGTGCCAACTCCCCGACCTCGCGAGTCCAGTGCGTCGTCGGGCCCAACGACGCCGCCAAGCTGGTGGCGCGCCGCCAGTACAGGTGTGTGTCGTGCTCCCACGTGTAGCCGATCGCGCCGAACATCAACAACGCGTCGAGCACCAGATCGGGGGCCGCGGCCACCGCCATCACCGCGCCCGACGCCGCGGCCAGCCGGTGCTGCTCGATGGATTCGCCTTCGGCCCGTACCGCGTCCCAGGCCGACGCCGTCGCCAGTTCCGAGCTCACCAGCAGCGTCGCCGCCTTGTGCTGCAGCGCCTGAAACGCTCCGACCGGTTTACCGAATTGTTCACGCGTGCGGATGTAATCGGTCGCCGCGTCGGAGCAACGACGCACCGTCCCGGCCGCCGCGCAGGCCGAAAGCGCCACCACAACGCAGCGAGCCCGCGGCGTGGAGATGCCGGATATCACTGAGCTGGCCGGCGCGATGTAATCAACGAGATCGAGCACACCGACGTCGGTGCACAGATCGGTGCCTCGTTGCGGTTCGACCGTCAAGCCCGGGCCTTTCGAGTCCGTGTCCAGGGCAAACCACTGTTCACCGCCATCAGCGCTCTGCGCGCAGAGCAGGATGCGTTGCGCCGCACAGATTCCCAGAACGGATCCCGACGACCCATCGAGCCGCCACGAGTCTCCTTCGGAGACGGCCCGCACGTCGCAATGCTCGGGCAGGATGACGACCGCCGTCGCGCCGTCAGCCAGTTCGGTGAGCAGCGGTTTGACCGACGCGTCGGCCAGGCTCGCAACGGCGCTCGCCGTCACCGTGCTCAACAGCGGTCCCGGCAGCAGCGCCGCCGCCGCGGCCTCGACCACACAGGCCATGTCGACCAGACTGCCGCCCTGGCCGCCGATGTCCACCGGAAGGTGCACCGCATGAAAGCCGTGCTCGACGAATTCCGGCCACCAGGGCGGTAATTCGCCCGCCGCTATCGACTCGAAGGCGGCCCGGGTCGCGTCGATGGGCGCGTGCCGGGCAGCGAACCGGCTGACAGCGTCAACGAGTTGCTCCTGCTCGGCGGTGATGGCCAGCGCCATAGGTTCTTCAGCCTTCCAGGCCGAGGATGCGGGCAGCGTTGCCGTACAGGAACTTCGGCCACACCTCGTCCTTCAGCAGAACGTTGGGTAGCTCGCTGAAGATTCGCTCCAGCGACAGGCCCATCGGGAAGTAGCCGGCGTAGATGATTTTGTCGGCGCCGCGGGAATTCGCGTAGTCGATGATGGCCTTCGGGTAGTACTTGGGCGCAAACGCTGATGTCGAGTAGTACAGGTTCGGCCACTTCAGCATCAGCTTGACCGCCAGATCCTGCCACGGTTCGCAGCCGTGGCGGGTGACGAATACCAGATCGGGGAAATCGAACATCACGATGTCGATTCGCGAAACTTCTTGCGGTGCAAAGGGAACTCGCGGGCCGGGGATACCGGCGCAGACGAAGATCGGGATGCCCAACTCGACGCAGGTGGCATAGATCGGGTACATCTTCGGGTCGTCGATAGGGACTTGCGGGAAGGTTCCGGCCGGGAACACCGACGTGGCGCGGATGCCGAACTGCTCGTACTCGCGACGAATCGCGTTCACCGAACCCATCACATCGTTGGGGTCCACCAGCGCGCCGGATGGCACGAAGCGATCCGGGAACGTCTTCAGTGCCAGCTGCGCGGAGCCCTCACCGACCCCGATCATTGCCTTTTCGATACCGAACCGGTCCATCTGCTGGAGCACCAGCGACACCGGGTCGTCGGTCGGCAGCCCCTTCGGCACGTCCTTGAAGATGTACTCGACCGGGAACTCGAAGTCCTCTTTGGATTCGCGGTCCTTGGTCTGCCTGCGGATGAAGTCGTACTGAGCGGAGCCCTCGTGTGGGAATCCGACCATTGTGTCGATCACCGGCAGACCCACAGGTCCGGCCATGGCGTCCTCCGATCGCTACCAGCGTCGCTGCTCGATCCATACTGAAACAACGTTCTACCTCTGTCAAGATGTGGCGGCATGTCTAGCTGGGATAACACTGTGCAATTCGGACGATGTGTCGTAACATCGGAGCATTCACTGAGAAGTCGGTTCTCGACCTGAGCCGGAGGTCGCATCGTCAATACTCCCGTCGAGCGGGCCGAATCCCCCGTAGTTCCCCTTGCGGATATGACCAGTCGCCAGCTGATCCGGCGAGCCAGGATCATCGAAGCCGTGATCGATCTGATCGGCGACGTGGGCGCCGATGCGGTCCAGATGCGCGACGTGGCCCAGCGTTCGGGAGTGGCGCTGGCTACGGTCTATCGCTACTTCAGCTCGAAGGAGCACCTGCTTGCGGCGGCGCTGGAGGACTGGCAGAAGCGACTCACCCGCCGCATCCTCGCATCGCGTGGCACCCGGACGGACCACGACCCGTTGCCGGGCGTCCTGGATTACTTACGACGCGCACAGCGCGCCTTTTACCGCAACCCGGAAATGACGGCGCTAATGCTGCAAGCGGCGAGAGCCACTGCTCCCGAGGCCAGATCGATGCTCGACCAGATGAATCGCACGAACGCCGAGATGTTTGACAGCCTGCTCGACGGCGTTGCACCGGAGGACATTCCGAACATCACTTTCGGCCTCAACGGCGCGTTGAGCAACGCGCTCGCCGGGGTGCTCACCGGCATGATGACGTTGGAAGAGTCGCTAAGCCGAGTCGAGTGGGTCGCCCGTGCACTGCTGCCTCGTGAGTGGGCCGAACCCTAGAAGGAGCGATCTGAATGACACAGCCATTGCGCGATATCCGCGAGCTCGCAGGTAATGCTGACGCCTATCGCGACGAGCTGTTCCGACGCTGGACCGGCCTGCTGAGCTACCGCTACATCGGCCGGAAGCATTCGTCGATGAACATCGGCGAGGTCGACGACACCGTGGTGATCCGCCGTGACATGCGCAACGAGGCCGGCGGAATCATGGTGGCGCCGTTGGCGATCTCGTCGCCGGAGGGTTGTCAGACGGATATGGTCGCGGTGCCCAATCCGGTCATCGCCTCGGTGCAGATCGTCGACCCGGGATATGACGTCAAGCGGGTCGAGATCGTCGATTCCGGCAACATCCACCAGGGTCGCACGATGGGGTACGGGCGATGCAAGATCGTCGACGCCGACAACCCGGAACGGGTGATCGCTTTCAACGAGGGCCAGGGCGCAATCATCGGTATTCCGCCCGAAGGCCTTGACCGGATGGATGTTTCAGGAACCGAGCTCGTCATCGAAGACTCCCCCGAACTGCCGCCGCTGTGGCAGGCGTTCGGCGCGTCGAAGCGTTCCGACGGCCACTGGGTGCTGCCGGCGCTGAGCGCGGAGCTGGCATCACCCGATGCGGCTCTGCACATCGGGCCGCAGCACGTCGTCCTCGAGACCGCCGCTATCGACCTCGCCGCGGCGGCCGTGGGCACCAGGAAGGTCCAGGTCGTCAGCTGGCATGTGATGTTCATGTCGCGGGGCAAGGTCGGGCCGTTCCGTGTCGAAGGCACCGCGCACGTGGGAACCACCGGACGCGTTGGGGTGCGGATGTTGCTGCACGACGAAGGCAACGGCGACAAGCCGGTCACCTCCGCGGCGGCGGTGTTCGACGTCGTGGAATGAGCGGCCCGTAATTGGGCTTGTGCCGTGCCGGTACCGCACCGTACCGTCGACAGGTACCTTGGAGTACCGGCTTCGAGAAGGCGACGAGATGGGTGAAGCGACGACCGATCCGGTAAGGCTGCCGCCCAGGCTGCGGATACCGAAAATCGTTCAGGCCCTTGCGTTCGTGGCCAGCCGTGAGAAGGCGGTCGGGACACTGGCCCGACGCCACGGCACGGCATTCACGCTGAACCTGCCTATCGTCGGCGAGGCTGTGGTGATCAGCGACCCGGTCCTGATCAAGGACCTGTTCACGACGAGCGGCGACGTAGTCGGCAGGAGGCCGTCGAACGGCCTGGGCAGGATTTTTGGCCCCGGATCGACTTTCAGTCTCGACGGCGATGCGCACCGTGAGCGGCGGAAGTTACTGGTCCCACCATTTCACGGCAAGCGAATGCAAGGCTACGAGCACATCATCGAAGAAGAGGTGGTGCGTGAGACCGCGAACTGGCCCGAGGGCCGCGAGTTCGAGACGTTGCCCTCGATGATGCGCATCACGCTCAACGCGATCCTGCGCGCGGTCTTCGGCGCTGAGGGTGCCGCGTTCGACGAACTGCGTGAGTTGCTGCCGGCGATGGTGCTGTTGGGTTCGCGGTTCGCGATTCTGTCTGAGATAGTGCAGCGTGCTCTCGGTGTAAGGGGCCAGGCGCCCCGGTTCCAGCGTTACCGCAGGCGTTATAACGCCCTGATCGACGGCCTGATCTCCGACGCGCTGGCCGACCCGGCATTCGAGCAGCGCGGCGACGTGCTTTCACTGATGCTACGGGCGCGCTACGAAGATGGCTCGCAGATCTCCAATGACCACATCGCCGATGAGCTGCTCACGCTGCTGCTAGCCGGCCACGAGACCACTGCAACGACGCTGGCATGGACCGTCGAGCGGCTGCGGCGCCACCCCCGGTTGCTGTCGCGGTTGACCGAAGAGGTCGAGGCCGGAGGATCACAGTTGCGGCAGGCCACGATCCAGGAAGTGCAGCGGACTCGACCGGTTATTCGATTTACTGCCCGGATGACGAAGAAGCGAATCCGTCTCGGGGAGTGGGTGATCCCCGAACACGGTGCAGTGGTCGTCAGCATCTCGGCGGCCCACGCATCAGAGCAGAACTTCCCCGACGCGAACTCCTTCAACCCCGACCGATTCCTCGGCGCTGGCCCGGAGAGCTACACGTGGATTCCGTTTGGTGGTGGGATCCACCGTTGCATCGGCGCCGCCTTCGCCAACATGGAGATGAACGTGACGCTGCGCACCTTGTTGCGCGAATTCGAATTCGGCACCACCGGTGCGCCGGGCGAGCGGTATCACTCCCGGGGTGTGGCCATTGCGCCCGGGCGTGGTGGCCGCGCCGTCGTATACCGCCGACCGCCCGTAAACGACTCATCCCTGCTCGGGGACAAGAACTTTGCGTCAGAGGGGCTGCCCGCCCGCATCGGCCGCTAGGGAGACCAGTCGCCTCGCACAACCAGGACGCTGACTGCGCCTGGCTAGGAAACCGGATCTGATGCGCCGCGGTAGGCCGCGGCGTCCTCGATATCCACCCGGGAGCGGTCCGGCAGGGCCGCGACGCAGCCAATCGTGATGATCGCGGCAAGCACGATGTAAATCGAGATCGAGTAGGGCGTGCCGGTTTCATGCAGCAGCCACGTCGCGATCAACGGCGCCGGGCCGCCGGCGAACACCGACGCCAACTGGTAGCCGAGCCCGGCGCCGCCATAGCGCAGGTGCGTCGGGAAGCTTTCGCCGATCAACGCGGCCTGTGGACCGTATTCCATCGCGTGCAGCTGCAGTGACACCACGACCGCGACAAAGATCAGCACGGCGCC
>NZ_DATFZD010000168.1:0-9886 GCF_035314665.1 Mycobacterium sp.
AAGCTGAGCGGGAACCTGAAGTACAGCCACACGCAGTGGTTGATGATCTCGACCGGGTAGCGGTGGCCCTTGTACGACGGCGTTGCGGTGCTCACCCCACGAATCCTCCCAGGTCGCCCACACTCACCAACGTGACAGTGCCAGCGGCTCCTCGTCGCGGTGTGACGGTCACGGTGCCGTCGAGTCCACCGACGCCGACAAGACCTTGACCCGTGAGCAGGCAATGACTCTTGCCAGGGAGCGGATGGCACGTTTAGGTTCGGGATCGCGTGACCTGTTCGACATCGGACGGCTGAGATCGTCCCCGGTCCGCTGACCTCCTGGTGCGCGACAGGCCCCGGGAGAGTCCACCCCGGATTTCCTCGCGTGGGCAATGAGGGAAGCTCACGGCTTCATGGTGCCTTTGCAGAGCCTCGTTCCCCAGATGTGTTGGAGGACCCGGGAAACAATGAGCGCGAGGTCAATGGCATCAAGGCGAAGGATTGATGATCTCTGACAATCCGCGCCTGAATCACCAGCCGCGATCCCGCCACTCGTCCAGATGCGGGCGCTCCGCGCCGAGGGTGGTGTCGTCACCGTGTCCGGGGTAGACAACGGTCTCGTCACCGAAGCGGTCGAACACTCTCGTCTTCACGTCTTCGAACAGCGACTGGAACTCACGCGGTTTTATTGTCCGCCCAAGACCGCCCGGGAACAAGCAATCGCCGGTGAACAGCTGGGTGACACCGCCGGTGGCGGGACCGTTCAGCGCCAGCGCGACCGAGCCGGGCGTATGGCCGCGCAAATGGATGACGTGGAACGTCAGCTCGCCGATCTGCACGGTGTCGCCGCCGGCCAGCAGGCGGTCCGGCTTGACCGGCAGCGGGTCGGCGTCGATCTGGTGTGCGGCGGTCGGCGCGCCGGTGGCCTGCGCCACGGCTTCCAGCGCCTGCCAGTGGTCGAAATGCTGGTGGCTGGTGACGATCAACGACACCTTCGGGGCGTGGTTGCGCACCAGGTCGATGAGAACGTCGGCGTCGTTGGCGGCGTCGATCAGCAGGGTTTCCCCGGTCGCGGAACATGTCACCAGGTAGGCGTTGTTATCCATGGGGCCCACCGATGCCTTCAAGATCGAGACGCCCGGCAGAATGCGTTTTGCGGCCGTACCGGCTTCGACATGCCCGGTGTAGTTGTCGTCGACGACAGTCATAAGCGCCACCGTACTGCTCACCGGTCGATTGTCGGTATGGGCACATAGCATGGAAGCGCCATGCGCAATATCGGCTGCAGGCGCGTAAGGACTTACCTGAGAGGGGCAGCGTGGCTGACCGCCTGATCGTCAAGGGTGCGCGTGAGCACAACCTGCGCAGCGTCGACCTCGACTTACCGCGCGACGCACTGATCGTGTTCACCGGGCTGTCCGGTTCGGGCAAGTCGTCGCTGGCGTTCGACACCATCTTCGCCGAGGGCCAGCGGCGTTACGTCGAATCGCTGTCGGCCTACGCCCGACAGTTCCTGGGGCAGATGGACAAACCCGACGTCGATTTCATCGAGGGGCTGTCGCCGGCGGTGTCCATCGACCAGAAGTCGACCAACCGCAACCCGCGATCGACGGTCGGGACCATCACCGAGGTGTACGACTACCTGCGCCTGCTGTATGCCCGCGCGGGCACTCCGCACTGCCCGGTCTGTGGTGAGCGGATCGCCCGCCAGACGCCGCAGCAGATCGTCGATCAGGTGCTGGCGATGCCCGAAGGCACCCGATTCCAGGTGCTCGCCCCGGTGGTGCGCACGCGTAAGGGTGAGTTCGCCGACCTATTCGAGAAGCTCAACGCACAGGGATACAGCCGCGTCCGGGTCGACGGCGTGGTGCATTCGCTGACCGATCCGCCCAAGCTGAAGAAACAGGAGAAGCACGACATCGAGGTGGTGGTGGACCGCCTGACGGTGAAGCTGTCCGCCAAGCAGCGGCTCACCGATTCGGTGGAAACCGCGCTGAACCTCGCCGATGGCATCGTGGTGTTGGAATTCGTCGACCACGAACACGACGCCCACAATCGCGAGCAGCGGTTCTCCGAGAAGCTCGCCTGCCCGAACGGGCACGCCCTGGCCGTCGACGATCTGGAGCCGCGGTCGTTCTCGTTCAACTCGCCGTACGGTGCCTGCCCGGAGTGCGCCGGTCTGGGGATCCGCAAGGAGGTCGACCCCGACCTGGTGGTGCCCGACCCCGATCGCACGCTGGCCGAGGGTGCGGTGGCGCCCTGGTCGATGGGCCACACCGCGGACTACTTCACCCGGATGATGGCCAGCCTCGGCGAGGCGATGGGCTTCGACGTGGACACGCCGTGGCGCAAACTGCCGCCCAAGGCGCGCAAGGCAATCCTGGAGGGGTGCGACGAGCAGGTGCACGTCCGCTACCGCAACCGCTACGGCCGCACCCGCTCCTACTACGCCGACTTCGAGGGCGTGCTGGCGTTTTTGCAGCGCAAGATGGACCAGACCGAATCCGAGCTGATGAAGGAGCGCTACGAGGGCTTCATGCGTGACGTGCCGTGCCCGGTGTGCCACGGCACGCGGCTCAAGCCGGAGATCTTGGCCGTCACACTGGCCGCGGGGGACCGCGGCGCGAAGTCCATCGCCGAGGTCTGCGAGCTGTCCATCTCGGACTGTGCGGACTTCCTGAACGCCCTCACCCTGGGCTCACGCGAGCAAGCCATCGCCGGTCAGGTGCTCAAGGAAATCCAGTCGCGGCTGGGCTTTTTGCTCGATGTCGGGCTGGAGTACTTGTCGTTGTCGCGCGCGGCGGCCACCCTGTCCGGCGGTGAGGCACAGCGTATCCGGCTGGCCACCCAGATCGGCTCCGGCTTGGTCGGTGTGCTGTATGTGCTCGACGAGCCGTCGATCGGACTGCATCAGCGCGACAACCGTCGACTCATCGAAACCCTCACCCGCTTAAGGGATTTAGGGAACACACTGATCGTCGTCGAGCACGACGAGGACACCATCGAGCACGCCGACTGGGTCGTCGACATCGGCCCCGGCGCCGGCGAGCACGGCGGCCGCATCGTGCACAGCGGAACGTACAAAGAGCTGCTGGCCAACAGCGAATCGATCACCGGCGCCTACCTGTCGGGCAAGGAAAGCATTGCTACCCCGGCGATCCGGCGTCCCGTTGACAAGCGGCGTCGGCTCACGGTTGTCGGCGCCCACGAGCACAACCTGCGCCAGATCGACGTGTCGTTTCCGCTCGGCGTGCTGACCTCGGTGACCGGGGTGTCCGGTTCCGGCAAGTCGACGTTGGTCAACGACATCCTGGCCGCGGTGCTGGCGAACAGGCTCAACGGCGCCCGGCAGGTCCCGGGCCGACATGTCCGCGTCACCGGCCTGGACCATGTGGACAAGCTGGTCCGTGTCGACCAGTCGCCGATCGGCCGCACGCCGCGATCCAACCCGGCCACCTACACCGGGGTCTTCGATAAGATCCGCACACTGTTCGCCGCCACCACCGAGGCCAAGGTTCGCGGCTATCAACCCGGCCGGTTCTCGTTCAACGTCAAAGGCGGCCGCTGCGAAGCGTGCACCGGCGACGGCACCATCAAGATCGAGATGAACTTCCTGCCCGACGTGTATGTGCCATGCGAGGTGTGCCACGGCGCCCGTTACAACCGGGAAACCCTTGAGGTGCACTACAAAGGCAAGACCATCTCCGAGGTCTTGGACATGTCGATCGAGGAGGCCGCGGAGTTCTTCCAACCGATCACCGGCATCCACCGCTATCTGCAGACTCTGGTCGATGTCGGTCTCGGCTATGTGCGGCTGGGTCAGCCGGCACCCACGCTGTCCGGCGGTGAGGCGCAGCGGGTGAAGCTGGCGTCCGAGTTGCAGAAGCGTTCCACCGGACGCACTGTGTACATCCTCGACGAGCCCACCACCGGTTTGCATTTCGACGACATCCGCAAGCTGCTAGACGTCATCAATGGCCTTGTCGACAAAGGCAATACGGTGATCGTCATCGAACACAACCTGGACGTGATCAAGACGTCGGACTGGATCATCGACATGGGCCCGGAGGGCGGTGGCGAAGGCGGAACCATCGTCGCCGAGGGCACGCCGGAGGACATCGCGGCCGTCCCAGAAAGCTACACCGGGAAGTTCCTCGCCGAAACCCTTAGCGGCACCGGGGCGTCGGCCAGTGCGCCACGACGCTCGAACCGGCGACGAAAGGTCAGCGCGTAGCTGCCTTTAGCCGTCCTCGTGCATCGACTTGCGGATTTGGGCCAGCCGCTCGGCCGCCGCGCGTTGCCGCTCCTGGTACTGCTCCTCGACGTCACGGCCCTCGGGGCTCTCGGCGTCCAATTCGGCTGCGCCGATTGATGTCTCGTATCGCGTCTCGATCTTCTCGCGGACCGACTCGAACGTCGGAATGCCTGAGCTGGTATAGCCCGGGTCGACGTCGGGTTCGGGGGCGGGACTCGTCGGCTCGTCGGGCATGGCTTCACGGTACCCGTGCCACGGCCTACCTGCCGATTGGCTCGTTGCGTGGAGCCGAAGCCGACATCGGCGGAGGCGGCGAAGACGGCAGCGCGATCAACGGCACACCGGGGGTGTCCAACTCGCCGGCCAGCCAGGGCAGAGCCTTAGCGAAAACCCTGCTCGCGAAAGGCCAATCGTGCTTGCCCGGCTGGGCGACGATCGCGCAGTCGATGCCGTTGCCGCGGCCCAGTCTGCACAGCCGGTCGGCGGCGGCGGTCTGGTCGTCCGGGTAGCGGATATTGTCCTGACCGCCCAACCCGATCGCGCCGGCGTCGGCCACCGCGAGACTGTGATACCGCTTCGGTACGTTATCCGACGAAATGGCGAACCAGCCCGAGACGTCGTCGTATCGACCGTGTCTGGTGATTACGGTGGCCGGGTCGAACGCGGCCCAGGCGTCGGTGTTGCCGCCGAACAGCCTAGCGATGGTTTGCGCCTTGGTTCCGGTGTCCGGGCCGATGTTGCCGGCGATGTCGACAAATGAGCTGAACAGCTCCGGGTGCATGACCGTGAGATCCACCGCGCAGGTCCCTCCCATGGACCAGCCGACGATGCCCCAACGCGACGGATCGGGGCTGACCCCGAAACTCGAGACCATGTACGGCACCACGTCTTTGGTCAGATGGTCGGCGGCGTTCCCGCGGGTTCCATTGACGCACTCGGTGTCGTTGTTGAACGCTCCGCCGGAGTCCACGAAGACGAACACCGGCGCGTTTCCGCCGTGCGTGGCCGCCAGGTCGTCAATCGTTTTCACCGCATTGCCCGCCCGAGCCCAATCGGCGGGGGTGTTGAACTCACCACCGATCATCATCACCGTCGACAGCTGCGGCGGCGGAGTACTGGCAAACCAAGCCGGCGGCAGGTAAACAAGCTCGCCGCGATGCTTGAAGTGCGAGGCATCGTAGGGGATCGTGACCGGCACCAGGCTGCCGTGCCGGGGCTGGGCGCCGTTGGCCGCCATCGCGTTAACGGTGGCCAGGTCGGTCTGGTCGGGCAGCGGACCGGCGGTGAGCTGATTCAACGCGGTCTGCACGGTGGGGAAGTATCCGACCCACAGGTTGAGCACCAGTGCGGTGCTGAGCAGACACAGCGGCACGGCCAGTAGCGATGCGCCGCGCCGCCACCAGGCCGCGCCGCGCCAGCCCAAAACCGAAATCACCACCGCGGCGCCGCTGCAGGCGATCCACCACCACAACAGGTGCGGCGCGGGGTCGTCGGCGAGACCGTCGGCGTTGACGTACCAGTGCGCCCAACCGGCCACCCCGGCTCCAACGGCTGCCGCCGCCGGCAGCCACAGCAGCCGCCAGCGGCGCGAACGCCACCCGACCGCCAGCAGCAGCGTTGTGACGGTGACGGCCTGGACCGTTCCCGGGATCCAGCCGTGCATCAACGAGGTGTGGTGATCTGCCAGCACCGAGAACGCGAGGTTCGTCGTTGAACCCGTCACGCTGTCCATTGTGGTATTTGTTGCCCGCAATTAGCACGGGTTTCACCGATCGGTTGCTCAAGCGCGGCGTCGGCTATCGCGGCTTCGCCAGCGGGAAGGGCAGCGTCTCGCGGATGCTGCGGCCGGTGATGAGCATGACCACCCGGTCAACGCCCATCCCCAGACCTCCGGTGGGCGGCATCGCGTATTCCATCGCCTGCAGGAAGTCTTCGTCGAGCTCCATGGCCTCGGGATCACCGCCGGCCGAAAGCAGGGACTGCTCCTGTAGGCGGCGGCGCTGCTCCACCGGGTCGGTGAGCTCGCTGTAGGCGGTGCCCAGCTCGACGCCCCATGCCACCAAATCCCACCGCTCAGCGATACCGGGCTTGCTGCGATGCGGTCGGGTCAGCGGCGACACCGACAACGGGAAGTCGGTGTAGAACGTCGGCTGCTCGGTTCGATCCTCGACCAGATGCTCGTAGAGCTC
Source organism: Mycobacterium sp. (assembly GCF_035314665.1). GTDB lineage: Bacteria > Actinomycetota > Actinomycetes > Mycobacteriales > Mycobacteriaceae > Mycobacterium. Next base: position 6,426 of record NZ_DATFZD010000168.1, read on the forward strand.
CAGCACCACCGCGCCGGCGTCCCACCGCGCCAGGTAGGGAATGTGCACGTCGTCGCACAGTTTGTGCAGCTTGGCCAGGCTGGTGGCGGCGTCGATGTGCTCACCGAGCGCCTCGGATACCGCATCGTGCACCGTCTTCACCGGCCATACACCGGAGATATCGACCACCTCGAAGCTGTCATCGGTGGCGCCCGGGCGGGGCCGCATCACCACCTGCTCGCCGTTCGCGGCCTCGGCGGCGTTCTGGATCAGCTCCCGGCAACCGTCGATCCAGTCGGTGTAGTCGGCGTGCGCCTGATAGGCCTCCAGCAGGGTGAACTCGGGGTTGTGGCTGAAGTCGACTCCCTCGTTGCGGAAAGCCCGGCCGAGCTCGAACACACGCTCCACTCCGCCGACGCACAGCCGCTTCAGATATAGCTCGGGCGCAATCCTTAGGTACAGGTCGAGGTCGTAGCTGTTGATGTGGGTACTGAACGGGCGGGCTGTGGCGCCGCCGTGAATTTGTTGCAGGATCGGGGTTTCGACCTCCAGAAAACCCTTGGCGTTCAGGGTTTCTCGGATGGAACGCAGGACCCTGCTGCGAACGGCGATCAGCTCGCGCGATTCGGCATTGACGGCCAGGTCGACATAGCGGCTGCGCACTCGCGCTTCCGGATCGGTCAATCCCTTCCACTTGTTGGGAAGCGGCCGCAGGCACTTGCCGATCAGTCGCCAGCTGCGCACGATCAGTGACCGGGTCCCGGTCTTGCTGTGTCCCATCTCCCCGGTCACTTCGACCAAGTCGCCGAGATCGATGGCCTTGGTGAAGTCCGTGGTGCGCCCGTGTTGTAGAACTGAATTCTCAAGCAGCAGCTGCACTTCCGCTGACCAGTCGCGCAGCTCGGCGAACAGCACACCGCCGAAGTCCCGGATCCGCAGCACCCGCCCTGACACCGAGACCGTCGTTTGGTCGTCGCTGCCTAATGCCCGGGCGATCGTGTGGCTGGGTGCCTGACCCACCGGATAGGCGTCAATGCCGCTGTCCTGCAACTTCTTCAGCTTGGACAGCCGCACGCGCATCTGTTCCGGCAGCCGGCGGTCACCGTCGTCGCCGGCCCCGAGGTCGGTCTCCTGCAACGCGGCGACATCCGGCGCTGAGCCGTCTCGGTGCAATAGTCCGCTGGCCAACAGTGTCGGCGGGACGGACGAGTGATGGCCGGTGTGCTGTTCGTTGCGCCGGGTGAACGGCAGCACCAGGAAGCCCTCGGCGATCACCGAGGCAACGCCCACCCGCGGAATCAGCCGGGCGTCCTCGTAGCAGGCGTAGCGAGGTACCCAGTCGGGCTGGTATTTCATGTTCGAGCGATACAGCGTCTCTAACTGCCACCAGCGCGAGAAGAACACCAAAAATCCGCGCCACAATCGGGCCACCGGGCCGGCGCCCAGTTGGGCGCCCTGTTCGAACGCGGACCGGAACATCGCGAAGTTCAGCGAAATACGGCTGATGCCGATGCGTTCCGCGTGCAGAGCGAGCTCGCTGACCATCAGCTCGATGGTGCCGTTAGGGGAATCCGGCGACCGACGCATCAGATCAAGCGAAACGCCGTTGCGGCCCCACGGCACCAGCGAAAGCATGGCGACCACGGTGCCGTCCGGTTTGACGGCTTCGACCAGTAGGCAGTCGCCGTCGGCCGGATCACCCAGCCGGCCGAGCGCCATCGAGAACCCGCGCTCGGATTCGGTGTCCCGCCAGGTATCCGCCCGGGCGAGCACCTGCCTCATCTCGTCGGCGTCGATGTCGTGGTGGCGGCGGATGCGCACCGACAGGTCGGCCCGGCGCGCCCGGGTCACGGCCTGGCGCACCCCACGCATTTCTCGGCCGGAAAGCCGGAAGCCGGCGGTGTACAGAATGGCCTCGTCGCCCAATTCCAGTGCGTTCAGGCCGGCCTCGCGAAACGCTTTAGCCCCCGCCGAACTGGCCCCCATATTCCCGGGTGCCCAGCCGTAGGTCTGGCACAGCGCCAACCAGGCGTCGATGGCCTGCGGCCACGCCCGTGGATCGCCGATCGGGTCTCCGCTGGCCAGGCAGACTCCGACCTCGACGCGGTAGGTGATCGCGGCGCGGCCGCTCGGCGCGAAAATCACCGACTTGTCGCGGCGAGTGGCGAAGTAGCCCAAGGAGTCGTTCTTGCCGTACAACTCCAGCAGCCCGCGGATGGCGGATTCGTCCTCGCCGGTGAGTGCGTTGTCGGCGCGTTGTGACTGAAAGAGCACGATTGCCGCGACGATCAGCGCCATCGCGCTGAACAGTCCCATCAGCGCGTTGAGGAAGACGTGCGGCCTGCCCTCAAACGAACCCGGGTCGGCGACGGCGAATCCGACCACTCGGTTCACCACGTAGAACAAGTGGTCGTCCTCCGCCAACGTGTGCGGGAACGTTTCGACCAGCAGCCAGGACAGCCCGATGCCTACCGCCCAACCGGCGATCAGGACTCCGGCCGCCTTAAAGAGCGCACCCGACCGGACCTTGGCCCAGAACTCCCGGTAAGCCAAGACCAGCACCACAAGCGCAGTCAGGTGGAAACCGAGCCCAAGTGTCTCGCCGAGCCTCTTGAGCGGGGTGACGTGTTCGGCCGTCAGACCAGCGATGTTCAACCCGGCGGCCAGCACCAGGTTGAGAGCCAAGAGCCACCAGGCGATGCGCTTGCGCGCCGTGAGCGCGCCCGCCAACAGGGCCAGCACGAACGACCACGCGAAGCTGGTGTCGGGGAAGTTGAACAGGTAGTCGTTGATGAACTCCCGCGGCACCTTGATGACCCACCGGATCACCGGCGACACGCTGGCGATCAGCGACAGCGTGGCGATGACGCCAACAGTCCAACCCGCGGCCGCGGGCACCCAGCGGAGCCGGGAAGTCGCGCGGCTCCGCTGGCGAGACGGAGTGAGGGTCACAGACCGCGAGGATATTCGCTCAAGCTATGGAATGCCTATGCTCTGAAGACAGCGAATTGCACGTGTCGGCTGCTCAGGGGCGCTCGATCGCGGATTGCCGCGTCATGACTGCTAAACTATCCTGCGCGACCGTCTCCGGCGAAGTCCAGAGACAGTAAGTGGAGTCCCGCTCCCACCGTTGGCCACGAAATCACAGTCAAGGCTCAGCGGTCCGGTCACTGGCACACCAGCTGTGCCGGTTCTGTGTTACGCAGGCGGCTTGAGCCGTGACCGGTCGGCACCGGGCCCTGCTGACGCAGGGCCTTTTTGCTGATGGTGTGGTATTCCGACCGCTGACTCCGGACAGACCGGGTTTCGCTCGCAATGAGGAATACGACCCAGGGAGGCCCCATCAGCACTGAGACCCGCGTCAACGAGCGCATCCGCGTACCTGAAGTCCGTTTGATCGGCCCGGGAGGGGAGCAGGTAGGCATCGTGCGCATCGAAGATGCCCTCCGCGTCGCCGCGGATGCCGATCTCGACCTTGTCGA
>NZ_DATFZD010000169.1:0-9926 GCF_035314665.1 Mycobacterium sp.
GGGTGCGCTTGAGCTGGTTGTTGATCACGGTGCGGTTGTCGATCATCAGCTTGGCCGGGATAGCCCAAACGCTGGTGGCTGTCGGCAGATCCAGCGACTGGGACATGTTCTTGACGACGGCGGCGGCCGCACCGCGCAGCACCTGAACCTCGTCATCTTCGCCCGGTACCGGGCCGGCCGGCTTGGGTGGGGTCACCGGGGCACTGGTCACGCCGTTGCCGGCGGCGGCAGTGGGGACCGGAGGCGCCGACTGCGCGGGTGAACGGGCCGGCACCGCTTCGGCGGCAGGAGCCGCGGGCGTCGGCTCATCAGCTGTGGTCGAACCGTCGCCGGTTGGCTCAGGGTTGTAGTCGACCAGAAATTCATGCCAGCTCGGGTCGACCGAGGAGGGGTCTTCGCGGAACTTGCGGTACATCTCCTCGACCAGCCATTCGTTTTGGCCGAATGGTGAACTCGTACTGCTCACGGCAGCTGCTCGCCTCGATTCCTCTGTCCGGCAAGCGCGCTACGTGACGCTTGCCACTTCCTGCACACGGTGTCGGCGCATCTGACCTGCGGCGGCCCCGACAGTTTCCGCCCCATAAAGGCTAACCCTTTGCCGACAATCCGCCACGTGTCTTGACCCGCACCGTACGGGCCGACGCAGCGCTGCTATTCGGCGTCGTTAACCGACGGCAGCAGGTGCAGGGTGACTGGCCATCTGGCTGGCGGCGTACCGAACGCCTTGCGGGTGTTACGCACGATCTTCTTACCCACCAGCCGGTTGCCGATGGCGCCGATCACGGCGCCGATGCCGATCGGCAGCATCTTGCCGAATAGCAGCGCGCTGCGCCGCAGCGCGAACCGCCTGACGGCGCGCTTAAGCAACCGCGAATTCAACTGTGCCAGCGTGGCCATCGGCACCGACGCCACGCCCTCCGACAGCCACGCGCCGCTTCGCCGGCCCGGACCGAGCAGTTCGCCGATCGCGTGCTTGCTGTCGTCGCCGACCAACACGGCCAGCACTAGGGCGCGACGTCGCTCCCGGTTCTCGGTCGGGATGCCGTGCACCGCCGCGATCGCCAGCGCGAAGAACGCGGTGGCCTCGAGGAACACCGCCGTCTCCCCAGCGGCAGCCGACAGTGCGGCAAGTGTGCCTAGCCCTGGTAACACCGCCGCCGAACCCACGGCTGCGCCGCTGGCCGTGACGGCGGCCACGTACCGCTTCTCCAGCTTGGCGACGATTACGGACGGTGCAGCCTCCGGGTTCGCGCGGCGTAGGCGGTCCACGTATGCCGTCGCCGCAGGTCCTTGAATCCGCGAGCTGCGCTCGATGATGTGCGCTAATGCCCGTGCCGAAGCCTTGGGCTTGCCGTTGGTGGTGTCGGGCAGCGAGTCGTCCGCTGCGTCCGTCCGTCCGGCTCTCATAGATGCCTCCGACTGATTGCCGGCTCCTCAGCGGGCCGTTAGGCGGCCCGCATCGTCGTCCGGCGCGTGCTGTGTGGACTGCCTTCAGGCTAGCGCCGGTGCCACGAAACGTGGGGCAGGTGTTAGTGCGATTACTCCAGCGGGAATAATCCGCTGGAAACCCCTCCCTGACGATGCGTGGCCGCGCCCAGCCCGACGAAGAGCCGGTGCAGCCCGCCAATCCGGACGGATGGTCGATGGCCTACCAACTCACCTCGTTGGGTATCTCGGTGTTGGCGCTGCTAAGGGAGCGCCCAATGCACGGCTACGAGATGTTTCAGACCCTCGTCCAACGACACGCGGACCGCATCGTGAAGGTCCGGCCAGGATCGCTGTATCACGTCGTCGACCGGTTGACCGAGGAGAAACTGATCCGGCGGACGGCGACCACTCGGGATGGCCGGCGGCCCGAGCGTGCCATTTATGAGATCACCGACGCCGGCGCTGAGGCGCTTGCTGAGCGGGTGCGCCAATTGATCTCCACGCCGGTCCATGAGTTCCCGCAGTTCGTCGTCGCACTTGCCGAGGTCGATACCCTGGGTAGTGATGCCGCGGCGAACGCGGTCGATGACCGCGTCGGGGCGCTGGAGGCCCGAGCCGCCGAAATCATGGCGCTTCGCGATGCCGGTGTCACGCCAGGTGGGTATCTGGTGGCATTGGACTACTTGCTGGCAACGATGCAGGCCGAGCTCTTGTGGTTGCGCGAGTTTGCGGGCTCGGTGCGTTCCGGTCAGCTGGAGCGGCGGCAGGCGGCGTCCGGCAGCAAGGTATGGAGCCAAGACGAGGTAGGGATATGACCACGGCGACTGCTTGCGGGCGTACGGGCGGCGGCCCGCCACGCGCTGGCGGGCCGGCGGGCACCAAGCGCACCAACGCCGCAAGTCCCTGGGACGCGCTCTGGGCCATGATGGTCGGCTTCTTCATGATCCTGCTCGACTCGACGATCGTCGCGGTCGCCAACCCCAGCATCATGATCAAGCTCGGCACCGGCTACAACATGGTGATCTGGGTGACCAGCGCCTACCTGCTCGCTTACGCGGTTCCGTTGCTGGTGGCGGGCCGACTCGGTGACCGGTTCGGTCCGAAAAACCTGTATTTGATGGGCCTCGCAGTATTCACCGCCGCCTCGCTGTGGTGTGGCCTGTCGGGGACCATCGGCATGCTGATCGCCGCCAGGGTTGTGCAGGGGATCGGCGCCGGGGTCATGACCCCGCAGACGCTGTCGGTGATCACCCGCATCTTCCCGGCGGAACGCCGCGGGATGGCGATGAGCGTGTGGGGTGCTACCGCCGGCGTTGCCACGCTGGTTGGGCCGTTGGCCGGCGGTGTGCTGGTCGACGCCCTTGGCTGGGCATGGATTTTCTTCGTCAACGTCCCGATCGGCATCCTCGGTCTGGCGCTGGCGTTCCGGCTGATGCCGGTGTTGCCCACGCACAAGCATCGATTCGACCTGATTGGCGTGGGGTTGTCCGGACTGGCGATGTTCCTGATCGTCTTCGCGCTGCAGGAGGGGCAGTCAGGTGGCTGGGCGCCGTGGATTTGGGCGGTCTTCGTCGCCGGTGTCGGGTTCATGACCGGGTTCGTCTACCGGCAATCGGTCAGCACCGAGGAACCGTTGATACCGCTGGACATCTTCCGTGACCGCGACTTCAGCCTCGCCAATCTCGCTGGGGTGGTCATCGCATTTGCTGCCACCGGGATGTTCTTGCCGCTGATGTTCTACGCGCAGGCGGTGTGCGGATTGTCACCAACGCGTTCGGCGCTGCTGATCGCGCCGATGGCGATTACCAGTGGTTTCCTTGCGCCGATTGTCGGCAACATCGTCGACCGTTCCCACCCCCGGTCGGTGGTCGGTTTCGGATTCTCGGCCTTGGCGATCGGCCTGACCTGGCTCTCGATCGCGGTGACGCCGTACGCGCCGATCTGGCAGTTGGTGCTGCCGTTCATTGCGTTGGGTATCGGGATGGCGTTCATCTGGTCGCCGCTGGCCGCGACGGCGACCCGCAACCTGCCGCCGCGGTTGGCCGGCGCCGGTTCCGGCGTTTTCAACGCCACCCGTCAGGTCGGTGCGGTGCTGGGCAGTGCGGGCATGGCCTCCTTCATGACGTCGAGGATCAAGTCCGAGATGCCGCCGATGCCCGACGGCGAGGCGTTCGGTCCGCAGGGCGCCAAGGGCATGGCGCTGCAGTTGCCGGAATTCCTGCGCGAACCGTTCTCGGCGGCGATGTCCCAGTCGATGCTGCTGCCGGCGTTCGTCGCGCTGTTCGGCGTCGCCGCGGCGCTGTTCATGATCGGTTCCACCGGCTCGGCGCTCGCCAACGATCAGCGGCCGCGGACCGGTACGGGCGACGGCAGCGCCGGCCACCAGGGTGGTTCTGAGGGGCGGACTCGGCGAATTCGGGTACGGCCCAGCGCTTCACCCGACATTGCAAACGACCATGGAGTTGGCCATCTCGTCGGCCACGACGATGCCTTCCAAGGCTTCCGGGATGGCTTCGACGATGACGACGACTACGTCGAATACACGTTGTCGCCCGCGCGCACCGCCTCACCTGACCGGTCGCACGCCGTGCGGCCGACTCAGGCCCGTGTCCAGGATGACGAGACGGAACCGTTGCCCGTGCACACCGAGCACCCACGACCGGCGCCCGCCGAGATGTGGCACAGCGCACCTGTCGAATCGTGGCGCAGCCTGCTCGATGACCCCGCGCCAGAGGTCGAACCAATAGGCTTCGCTCACAATGGGTTTCATGTCGACGACGAGCAGCATTTCCGGCCGATCGAGGAATTCTCGCCGCCGCCGCTCAAGCCGTCGCGGCATGAGCGGCACGAAGATCGATCCGAGTCGCCGCGGCCGCGCAACCGGCACTACCGCGCGGATCCGGACGACACCGTCGACTACGGACGACAGTCCTTCCGGGATCAGTAGCCGGTCGGCGCTCCGACGCCGGCCGGAGCGCGCGAGACCGTCAGGGCCAGGAACGCACCCAGGTCCACCAAACCCCCGGGTGCACTGGGCAGGTAGTCGGTCAACGCCTCAGCGCGCACGATCACAGCCGCATATTGTGCGCGGCTGATCGCCACGTTCAACCGGTTTCGGTTGAGCAGGAACGGAATTCCGCGCGGAATATCCTCCACCGAGGAAGCCGTCATCGAAATGATCACCACCGGCGCTTGCGCGCCCTGGAACTTGTCGACGGTCCCCACCCGGACGTCGCCGAGCCCGGCGACCGCCAGCCGCTGTCGCAGCAGCACCACCTGCGCGTTGTAGGGCGCCAACGCGAGCACATCGGCGGGCGTCAAGGCTCGGGTGCCGCGCTCATCGGTCCACGCCGCGTCCACCAGCGACCTGATCTGCGCCACGATCGCGTCGGCCTCCTCGGGGCTCTCGGTTGAGTTGCCCTCGTGGCGGACCCGAAGGACCTGGACCCCGGGTGGATATCCGTCGAGGTGACGCGCGGCGGTGAGTTCGGTGTACGACTGCAATCGGCCTTCATACGCCAACGCCGACACCGGTGCGCAAACCGCCGGATGCATGCGGTGCGTGCGGTCCAGGAAGTAGCCACGCTCGGCCGGCAACGTGCGGTGGTCTTCGACCAGCCAGCCCAGCGCGGATCCGTCTACCGGCTCGGGATGGGTGCCCTGGCTGACCTGAGGCAACTGTTGCGGGTCGCCCAGCAGCAGCAGGTTCGCCGCAGCCGATGCCACCGCGATGGTGTTGGCCAGGCAGAACTGGCCGGCCTCGTCGATCACCAGCAGATCCAGGCTGCCGCGCGGAACGCGGGTTGGGTTGGCGAAGTCCCATGCGGTGCCGCCGATCACGCAACCAGCTGTGCTGGCGATGAACCCGGCGTATTCCTGCTCGCTGATCCGTTGCCAGCGGACGTCTTGGTTGTCGGATGGTTTCTTCGCGACGCATTGCGGATCGATGCCGGCATCGATCGCACAGTCGAGCAGGTTCTCCACCACGGCATGCGATTGGGCGACTACACCGATGCGCCAGCGGTGCTCGGCTGCCAGCTGCGTGATGACCCGTGCGCCGGTGTATGTCTTGCCGGTTCCGGGCGGACCGTGCACCGCCACGTACGACGAGTCCAAGTCGAGCACGGCTTTTGTAATAGCCTGAGTGATGTCCTCGATGTGGTGGCGACTCCTCGGAAGTGCCGCGCCGCTTCGGGTTCGGGGCGGGCGGCGTAACAGAATATCGAACAGGGCGGTGCGGGGGAGTTGCGGCAGCCCAGCGGCGACGTCGGCGGCTGTCGATTCGATCGATTCTTTAAGCGGCTTGGTCCCGATTGGCGCGCCGGGAGTGAGGGCGAACGGAAGTTGATGAAAAGTGTTGCCGTCCTGCGGTGTTCGTTCCCGAATCACCACTCGAGTCGGCACGGTCGGATCGTCGACCTCGATGACCTCAGCGCGGCCTGCCGCCCGTCGATCGGGGTTGTCGGTCAGGCCCGGCGGGGCCGGTGGCTCGTAGAGCGCGAAGACGTCGCGGTTGAGCGCGCCGCGCGCCAATTCGCCGGTCAGCTGTAGCCGTCGCTGCAGCTTCTGAGCTCGCGGCGGCCTGTCCCAATCGACGGCGATGGTGGCGTCGCTGACCATGAAGACGTCGGTGTCGTCGGCCCATTCATCGGCCGGGTAGTTCAGCCGGTCGAAATGCGCCCACCAGAACGGTTTGTCCTCGCGGCGGTGATAGCCCCGTGCCGCGGCCACCATCGCAACCGCGGTCTGCTCGGCAGTGCGCACGCCCACCTCGGCTTCTCCGGTGAACGCCGCCAGGGTGGACGCTAGCGGGTCATGTTCCTCGATGCTGTCGTCGTCCGAAACAGGTTGGGCGCCAATCGGTGTGGTGCCGGATTCGAATGCCCGGATCAGCAGCCAGTCCCGCAGGGAACGGGTGGATTGGCAGTCGTAGAGGTTGTAGTCTTCGATCTCCTTCAGCACGGTCACTGCCTCGTCGGACTGGCCGTTGCTGCGTAGCTGGCAGTATCGCGCGTACTGGGTGATCGAGTCGGCCGCCGTGGTGACATCACCGGAGCGCAGCTGCGAGCCCATGTACAGCGGCTCCAGCGCCTTCAGGCCGACCGATTCGCTCCCGACGCGAATGCTTTTGCGCACAATCGGATACAGGTCGACCAGAGTCCCGCTGCGGAGCAGCTCGTCCACCTCGTCTTCCCCGACGCCATGGCGTCCGGCAAGGCGCAGCAGCGCCGTCTTCTCATACGAGGCGTAGTGGTAAATGTGCATGTTCGGGTAGCGCCTGCGCCGCTTGGCCACCAGCGCGAGGAAGTCGACCAATGCCTTGCGCTCGTTTCGGCGGTCGTGAGCCCACAGCGGATGGAAACCCCCCGACCGGCCGCCTTCCAAGACGCCGAACAGATACTCCAGGCCCCAGTCGGCGCCGTCGGCCGTCCACAGCGGGTCGCCCTCGAAGTCGAAGAACAGATCCCCGTCGTCGGGATTGGGCAGCAGTGCCAATGGCTGCGGGTCGGCCACCTCGAACTGCGGTATGCCGGTATCGCGTTGGCGGACCTGAAGTTTGGCCTGCGCTACCAGCTTTTCCAGCGTGCGCGCCGGTAGATCGGCAACAGGCCCGGTGTGGGCGGCCAGTTCGGCCAGCGTGTTGATGCCCGCGTCGAGCAGCTTGGCGCGCTGACTTACCCGCATGCCCGCGACCAGCAGCAGATCGTCGGTTGCGCGCACCTGTTCCTCGCAGGCCGGGCATCGGAAACATGCGTGTACCCGCTCGTCTCCCCAGCTCACGGGTGTGCCATCGGCATGGTGCTCATCGAGCAATCGCTGCAACCTCGCCCGCTGTTCGGAGTAGACCGGGATCAGCTCGTCGACGCGGTAGCGCACCGCCTTACCGTTGCCGAGCACCAACTCGGCTTCCGGAGATACCGGGATCCCCGAGCGGCTCAAGGTATCCGCGTAGGCCGCGATCTGAAGCAGCGCGGTGACCTTCGCCGAGCGGGCCAGCTTGGTGTCGGAAACCCGATACTGGTCCCCATCGCGGACGAGGAAGTCGGCGAAGCCAACGAAGCGGCCATCGAACATCGTCGCCTGATACACCGCCGCCGCGCCGGCGTCGATGGCGCGTTGCGTTGCCGCGGCGGCGGCGGTGAGCGCGGCAACGGTGTAGGCCGGATGGCCGATCACGATCACGCCGTCGCCGCATTCCTCCCGCAGCTGTTCGAGGCGGCGTCGCTCGTGCTCGTCACCGAGAGCGGCGGTGCGCGCTAGTAATTCGTCCTCGACGATGACGCCGGGACCGCGGCCGAGCCGTGCGTCGAAATTCCGCAGCAGGGCGTATTCACAGCGAGCGGCGGCCGCGAGATCCGACGCGCTGTAGATGATGCTGTCGCCTGCCATGAACACAGCAGCCACTGTAGGCCGACGGACCGACAGATCGACCGCCGCCGTGGGCGGCTTCGTTAGTGTCCGGCGTTGGCGATCAGCTCCACCCCGTTACCGTTCCAGCGGAACTTCACGACGCTGGGCAGGCCGATACCGCCGGAGTACACCAACGCCACCGTGTCGCCGGTGCACTGCGAGGTGTCGATCCCGTTGAATCCAAAGGTCTCGGGCGCTCCCTGCGGCGGTATCAACTTGCCGAGATGAAACATCACCGCCCTGGTATTGGGGCTCTCGGCGTTGGTGTTGGCCTTGACGATCACCGCTGATAACTGGGCGCATTCGTTGTAGTTGCCGGCCAGCGGCTCGGGGTTCCACGGCTGCTGGCTGCGGGGATCGCGGGGGAGTTCCGACACCGCCCGGGCGATCGCGGGCGCGCCGAGGTTGATCGCGCAGGGGTCGGGGGCTGCGGAGGTGCTGCTGGTTGGGGCCGCGGCCGGCGGGCCCGGTGCGCGGGCCGCGGAGGTCGGACCGGCTGTCGTCGCCTGCGGCGTCTTGGCGACGGTCGAGTCACCCGACCCGCAGCCGGCCACCGTCGCGGCGATCAGTGCGGCAGCGGCAAGGCCAGTCAACCGTAAGACACCGCCGTGTCGTCTCCACACAAGGTCGCACCGTACCCTCACCGGCCCTTTCGACGTGGCAGGCGTGGCCGAGCGGCGCTTCACGACGCTTTAGACTTTGTCTGAAATGGCCTCACCGGACAGCGCGCCCACGACCTTCGCCGACCTGCAAATCCACCCTTCGGTCTTGCAGGCCGTCGCCGACGTCGGTTACGAGTCACCGTCGGCGATTCAGGCGGCGACGATTCCGGCTTTGATGGCCGGGTCGGACGTGGTGGGGCTGGCACAGACCGGGACGGGCAAGACAGCCGCTTTCGCGATCCCGATCCTGTCCAAGATCGACACCAACAACAAAGCGACGCAAGCGCTGGTGCTGGCGCCGACCCGCGAGCTGGCGCTGCAGGTCGCCGAGGCGTTCAGCCGCTACGGCGCCCACCTGCCACGGATCAATGTGTTGCCGATCTACGGCGGGTCCTCGTACGCGGTGCAACTGTCCGGCCTCAAACGTGGCGCGCAGGTGGTGGTCGGCACTCCGGGCCGTGTCATCGACCACCTCGAACGCGGAACGTTGGATCTCTCCCGAATCGACTACCTGGTGCTCGACGAGGCCGACGAGATGCTCACCATGGGCTTCGCCGAGGACGTCGAACGGATCCTGTCCGAGACGCCCGAGTACAAACAGGTCGCGCTGTTCTCCGCGACCATGCCGCCAGCGATCCGCAAACTCACCGCCAAGTATCTGCACGACCCGACCGAAATCAAGGTCGAGGCGAAAACCGCTACCGCCGAGAACATTTCGCAGCGCTATATCCAGGTCGCCGGTCCGCGCAAGATGGACGCGCTGACCCGGGTTCTGGAGGTCGAGCCGTTCGAGGCGATGATCGTCTTCGTCCGCACCAAGCAGGCGACCGAAGAGGTAGCCGAAAGGCTCCGTGCCCGCGGGTTTAACGCAGCGGCGATCAACGGCGATATTCCGCAGAGCCAGCGCGAGCGGACCATCGCCGCGCTGAAGGAGGGCGGCGCAAAAGGACTCGACATCCTGGTTGCCACCGATGTGGCCGCCCGCGGATTGGACGTCGAGCGGATATCGCATGTGCTCAACTACGACATCCCGCACGACACCGAGTCGTATGTGCATCGGATCGGGCGCACCGGCAGGGCCGGGCGGTCGGGTGCCGCGCTGCTGTTCGTCTCGCCGCGAGAGCGCCACCTGCTCAAGGCGATAGAGAAGGCGACGCGGCAGAAGCTCACCGAGGCCGAACTGCCCAGCGTCGAGGACGTCAACGCGCAGCGGGTGGCGAAATTCGCCGATTCCATCACCGACAGCGTCGGCTCGCCCGGTTTCGAGTTGTTCCGCCGCCTGGTCGAGGACTACGAGCGCGACCACGACGTCCCGATGGCCGATATCGCCGCGGCGCTGGCGCTGCAGTCGCGCGACGGCGAAGCCTTCCTGATGTCACCTGAGCCGCCGCCCGAACGGCGTCCCAAAGAGCGTCAGGACCGCCC
>NZ_DATFZD010000170.1:0-8593 GCF_035314665.1 Mycobacterium sp.
AACCTGTTGTCTGCCGCACCGCCAGCCGAAGCCTGACCAATGCAACACCACTGGCCGACAGCAACACGTCGCGTCGCATACGCGGCCTACCGCACGCGTCGCCTCAACCACGGTCATCGAACAGATGGCTCCACCCGAATCCGAAAGGAGATTTGCGATGACAGTTTTCCCGTACCCGCAGCTGGACGGCGAGAAAGAGTCGGAATACCAGGTCTTCCCGATCAACTTGACGCGAATGATGCTCCATACGGAGGGGCTCACCCTGCCGTATCTGAAATATGCGTTGAGTTTTCGAAACGCGAAGATCCAGCCACTGGTGCGCGAGCGAGTGATCGTCAGGGTCGGTGCGGTCACTGGTTGCGAATACCAACTGGTCCAGCACAAAACGGAAGCGCTGCGTACCGGAACGAGCCAGGAGCTGCTGGCGGACCTGGTCAATCCGGAGCATCGGGAGTTTGACGATCCGTCGCTGACGGCGCTGGTCAAGTATGTCGACTCGCTAGTCAAGAATATCGGAGCTCGACAAGACACCCTTGACGCGGTGCGGAAGTACTTCCCCGACAACGAAGTAGCCGAGATCACCTTGCTGGCGGGCACCTACGTCCTGTGCGCCGCATTCCTCAAATCGCTTCATGTGCCGCTGGATGAAGGCCCCGTCGATTGGGCCACGGCTGACGCCAACCTGCGGCAGGTGCGACTCTGATGACGCACCAGGACGACCTCTCCATTCTGGAGGACTACATCCAGCGATGCTCGAACTGGGGCAGGTGGGGTCCGCATGACCAGCTGGGCACGGTCAACCTCATCACCCAGGAAAAGGTCCGCGAAGCGGCAGCGCTGGTGAAAATCGGCAAGACCATCTCGTTGACCATGCCCTACGACGCGCACGGCCCGCAGAACGGTTACCTCGGTCGGACCAATCCCCATCTGTACCAACTCACGTCGGGACCGGGATACCTCGTCGGCGAGCAAGACAGCGTGGAAACGCAAACCCTGACCATGTTGAGAAAATCCAGCGGGCAACCCACTGCCGGCTACTACGACGATGTCCTTGTGATGCCCACACAATCGGGCACCCAGTGGGACGCACTATGCCACTTTTTCTGGCGGGGCCAGATGTACAACGGGTTTTCTGCTGCCGATGCCGGAACAGGGGGCAGTCGTGCCAACGGTGTGCAGAACTACACCGGCAAAATCGTCACCCGCGGCGTGTTCGTCGACCTCGCCGCACACCGGGGCGTGGATGCACTTGAACCGGGCTACGCCATCACCGCCGATGACCTCGACGAGTGCCTCGCGGCCAAAAACCTCGAAATTCGCCCCGGCGACGCGCTGATCATCCGCACCGGGTTCATGGGTGTGCGGCGCGGGAACTGGGGAGACTACGCCGGTGGACCGTCACCGGGGCTGTCGCTGCACACCGCTAAGTGGATCCGCGACAAAGACATCGCCGCCATCGCCACCGACACCTGGGGAATTGAGGTGCTGCCCAACGAGATCGACTGCTGGCAGCCACTGCACGTGGTCTCCCTCGTCCACACCGGGCTAGCCTTCGGCGAAATGTTCGACCTCGACGCACTCTCCGACGACAGCAAAACCGACGGGATCTACGAGTTCATGTTTTCAGCGTCACCCCTGCCCCTGACCGGCGCGTCCGGGAGTCCGGTCTCGGCGCTAGCGATCAAGTGAATCGACAAAAAGCTGCGAGAGGCCACCTAGCGTGTCGTCCCGCGGTTTCCGTCGCAAACAAAACAAGCCAGGAGGAAGGAACCATGACGACTGCCCACAGCGACGTGCTCATCGCAGGCGAAAGCCCCACCGGGCTCTAACCGGCCTGCAACCTGGCCCGACGTGGCATCGAATTGCGCACCGTCGACAAGAGCCGCGCCCGCCGGAGGTGTTTGACGATCTCGGCGTGATCACCGAAGTAAGCGATCACACACATGATGGTCGCTAACCACGACCGCGGGTGCCCACGATGCTGCATTCACTGTTCGAAACCAACGACGCTAAACCTGCTGCAGCGCAGCATGATCGGAGGCCGGGTCGGTCATCACCGACTGGAAGCAGGAATACAACCACCACCGGCGTTTTCTGGGGTTGGCTGGACTGTTGTGTGACGTTGCGTAGCTCGGCGACACGGGCCGGTTCTGCAACAGATCTCCTGGGGTGTGGTGCTCGTGGCTGGTAGTGGTAAAGCTGGCCTGCTGCGAGAGGAGATCGGGGTGCGGGCGTTTCTAGTGAAGTTGCCGTCGGGGGCGCGTTATTGGACGGTGCTCGATGAGGATCTGGCGGTGGTGGCCGAAGCGGATGCGTTCTTACGGCATGTCCGATTCGGCCGTGACTGCTCGGAGCTGACTACCAGGTCGTATGCGGGTGGCATCGCGTTGTTCCTGCGCTGGTGCGCTCGTACCGGCCGGCACTGGCATGACGGCGTGGCGGCGCTGGGGTTGTTCATCACCTGGCTGCGCCACGCCGGGCCACAGGCCAGTGGTGTCGATCGCCTGGTGGGTGGGCAGGTGCTGGCGGGTCCGGGTGCGGAACCGGTACGTGAGGCTCGACGGATCAACGGTGTGCTGACCGCGGTGCGGGGGTTCGTCTCCCACGCAGTGACTTCCGGGCAGGCGCCGAGCGAGCTGATGGGGTTGATCTATGAGCTGGCCGATGAGAGTGACCTGCCGGCGCAGGCTCGCGGTGAGGAGCACCGAATGGCTTGGCGGATGCGGGCGCGGCATCGGTTGCACGAGCCGGAGGCGACGGTGGACCGAGCCAGCGATGCCGAGATCGTGGCGTTGGTGCGGGCTTGTCGGTCGGCGCGGGATCGGCTGATCGTGTTGTTGATGGCTCGTGCCGGGCTGCGCCGCGGCGAATTGTGTGGGTTGCGGCGTTCGGATGTTCACCTGCTGGCCGACTCGCGTGTGCTGGGCTGCGTGTTTCCGCGGGCTCACCTGCATGTTGTGCGTCGTGACAATCCGAACGGGGCGTGGGCCAAATCCCGCCGCCAGCGGGTGGTGCCGCTGGATTTCCTGGTGGTGCAGGTGTTCGACGGCTACGAGTTCGAGCGGCTGGCTGTGCCGCGGGCGGGTGAGTCGGATTTCTTGCTGGTCAACCTGTTTCGGGAACCTATCGGGGCGCCGATGCGCCCGGACGCGATCAACGAGGTCATCACCGCGTGCTCGCGGCGGGCCGGGATTGAGCATGTCACGCCGCATCGGCTGCGCCATGCGTTCGGCAGCAATCTGGCTGATGCGGGCAGCGGTCTGGATGAGATCGCCACTTTGATGGGTCACGCGTCGATGAGTTCGTCGCAGGTCTACCTGCACCCTGACCCGGGCCGGCTGCGTGAGGCCGTCGATCGGGTTCACAGCCCGCGTGAGTTGGCCGGGACCGACCGGTGAGCGTTGCGCAGGCGCTGGCACCGGTACCAGGCGCCCCTGCCGGGGAGCATGTGTTCGCCGGCGGGCGGATCGACCACCACGTCGGCCGGATCACTGCCGTGGTCGACCCGGCCTTCCTCGCCGAGGCCGGCTGGGATCCTGCCCGGCAGATCCTGGTGTTCGCACCGGAACATCCGCTGCTGGGGCGCCGAATCTGCCGCGCCGAGGGCTGCTGGACGACCGCGACCGCGGCGTCGGGAATCTGCGGTCCGTGCCGGAAACGGCTCATCGAGAACGGGCTCGATGAGCCTGAGGTCGCCGCACTGCCGCCTCGGGAACGGCGCAGTCAGCGCCGCGGTCCGGAATCCTGCCGAGTGCAAGGTTGCGCGCGGGAATGGCTGTCGCTGCGGTCGGGGTTGTGCTCGGCGCATGCCGAACAAAAGCGCCGCATGCCGGGAGTCGGATTCTCAGCGTTTCTCACGCATCAGACGGTGAAACCGCTTCCGCTGCTGCCTGATTGCTCGGTCGACGCCTGCGTCCGGCAGCGGCGCCATCCCGCTGGGCTCTACTGCCATGCCCACCAGCAACGGCTGCGCAGCCTCCGGAAACAGGACCCGGGTCTCGACGAATCGTGTTGGCAGGCTATCGAATCGGCGATAGGGCGCGGCGGTGAGGTGAGCCTGCGTGGTTTGAGTCCGTTGGTGGTGGCGCAGCTGCTGGCGGGGTTGCAGCAGCGCTGCCGGATCAACGCGGTCAAGACCAGTGATGCGGTGCTACGGTTGCTGGTCAACGACATCCGCGCCCAGCGGGTGGCCTCGCTGGCTGACTACACCATCGGCGACGACCGCGATCTGGAATTCACCGGCCTGGCCAACTGCCTGACAGGACACGCTCGCCGCGTGTTGTCGACCCCGGAAACCGAAGTCACCCAGGATGAATGGGATCTGGCGGTGTTCGGGCACAACGGCACGCTGTCGTTCACCGCCATCACCCAGACCTGGCTGCGAGAGGCGGCCAAACGGTGGGCCGCCGACGACCTACCTAAGCGACGTGTCCGGTCAGGGCGGCGCACCAGCGCCGGCCTGGCGGTGCGCCACTACATCGGCTGCTTAGCACGGCTGTCAGAGTCGTTGCGGATGCGTGAGGACCGCGGTGAACACCCACAAGCGTTGGGCCGCAATGACATGGAGGCGTTCCTGCACCGGTTGACCTACCTTGAATCGGGCGGGCAGATCAGCGGCGATGCCCGGATCCGGGCCTGCCGTGAGGTTCGCGCCGTGCTCACCCGCATCCGGGCGACGGGGCTGACCCGCCCCGGCGGGATCGCGGCGGGTCTCGGCGAGGACTTCGCCATCGGGCAGTCGGACGTGCCCGCCGAACCCGAACCAGGAGAACCGAACCGGGACCTGCCACCGGAAATCATGCAGCAACTGTGCGCACACCTGGATCGACTGACCTCACCGCAGATGCGCACCGCCGTCGAGCTGGCCATGGACACCGGTCGACGCCCCGAAGAGATCTGTGCGCTGGACTTCGACTGCCTGACCCGCGACGACGACGGACTACCCGTGCTGATCTATGACAACCACAAGGCCAACCGGCCCGCGCGGCGCTTGCCGATCAGCGAGCAGACCGCCGCAGTCGTCATCGCCCAGCAGCAACGAGTCCGGGCCCGCTACCCACACACCGAGGTCGGTGAGCTGAAACTGTTGCCCACCGATCGGCGTAATCCCGGTGGCCGCCGTGCGATCACCGCGTTTTCTCTCGCGTTCGCCCATCGCAGCTGGGTCGACCGAATGCCGTTGCTGCACAACGCCGACGGCATCGAATACGACAAGAGCAAGATCGTCCTCTACGCCTACCGGCACAGTTACGCCCAACGCCACGCCGACGCTGGTGTTCCCGTCGAGGTGCTGCGCGAGCTGATGTCGCACCGCAAACTCGAAACCACCAGCGGCTACTACCGAGTCGGCGAAACCCGCCGCCGCGAAGCCGTCGACCGCGTCACCGCGATGCAGTTCGACCGCCACGGTAACCGCATCTGGCGACAAGCCCAAGCGTTGCTGGACTCCGAACACGCCCGCCGCGCTGTCGGTGAGGTCGCCGTCCCGTTCGGCGTCTGCGCTGAACCGTCCAACGTCAAAGCCGGCGGCGGCGCCTGCCCGTTCGGGTTCCGCTGCGCCGGCTGCGACCACTTCCGCACCGACGTCTCCTACCTGCCCGACCTGCACGCCTACCTCGACGACCTGCTGCGCACCCGCGAACGCCTACTCGCCACCACCGAACTCGATCAATGGGCACGCGCCGAAGCGATGCCATCGAACGAAGAGATCCGCCGCATCCGCCGCCTGATCGACCAGATCAGCCACGGCCTCGACGAACTCGAACCCGAACAACGACAACAACTTCAACAAGCCGTCACCATTGCACGCCAACACCGCAGCGTCACGCTCGGCATGCCCCGCACCCGCCACACCCTGCCCGACCTACGCCCGGAAAGAACCACATGACCACCAACACAGCCGCCGTCGACGCGATGATCCAGGGACGTCGAGCCGACTCCACCCGCCGCCGCCAACGTGTCCTCAGCGCGCTCGACAACGCCATCAACAATGGCGCGGAACTCAGCGTCACCGACATCGCTCGTCGCGCCGGAGTCGACCGCACCTTCCTTTACCGCCACCGCGACCTACTCGAACGCATCCACGCCGCCGAAACCGAGCCACCCGACAAACCAGACATAGGACCCTCCGTCACCCGCGCCTCACTTCAAGCCGACCTGTTCGCCGCCCAGCAACGCTGCGCCCGCATGGCCGCACGCACCCAACAACTCGAGACACGACTATCCGAACTGCTCGGCGAACAAGCCTGGCGCGCAACCGGACTCGGCGCACCCACCGACATCGACCAGCTTCAACAACGCGTCGTATCGCTCGAACAGCAAGTCGTCGACCAGCGGCTACAACTTGAAGAACGAGACCAGGACCTCGCCGCCGCCCGCGCCGCGAACCGCGAACTGATAACAGGACTCAATTCGTCCCGGCCAACCGGATAACACACCCGACGAAACGCTTGCACAACACCTGTCGCGCACGATAACTTCAACGAACAGCCGCGGGACCTGCACAAATGCGGGAGATTTGCACCAGCTTCAGGCCAGACCCCCAGAGAACCGCCGCCACTCCGCCCTGGGCTACCAACCCCCAGCCCGCTACGCTGCCACCTGTACCCACCAACGAACAACTCTCGTTCGCCGTAGATCTGTGCCCGCCGTGCCGCTCATCACCGCGGCACCAACACTGACCGCACCAGACGAGCCGATCATTTCCAACTGAACCAACCACACGACCGAAACTGCGCAGACGCTTGGGGCGTGTGGGACCGTCTCATGTTTGGTGGATCCGGCCTGACGGCCCAATCAGCCGCCGAGACAGGCGGTTCGGGATTCAGCAATTATTCACGCATTCACGACTTAGGCGACGTGTCACTGCCGGCCGAGGACGACGCAGTATCTGTCTTCGGGGCTGATGAAGTGGTCGAGGTCGGCGGCGTCGTCACCGATGTCGAGTTGAACCCAATTGACCGTTCCGGTGAAGTGGTTGTTCTTGGGGGCTAATCGGGGGTGACAGGGGTGCCGCTGTCGTTACTGATGTCCACGGTTTCGTCGGAAGCGAACACGATCCCGACTGTGTGTTAGGGAGTTAGTTGGCGAATTCCGTAATTCGTTGGCGAGAGTCTAACCGGCCGCTACGTGCGAGCCTCGAGCCAGTCCACGAGGTCGCCAAGGACGATGTCGCGCTCCGGCTCGTTGAAGACCTCGTGATAGAGACCGTCGTAGAGCTTGAGCGTCACGTCCTTCGACGACGCCTTCTCGGCAAGCAGTTTCGACCCCGAAACCGCAGCTCCCTTGTCGTCACTGCCATGCATGATCAGGATCGGAAGATCGATCTCAGTCAGTCGGGCCCTCACCTTCTCAGCGGTAGCGATGGTTTCGGCACCCGTGCGCGCCTTGATCCGGCCGTGATAATTCAGCGGGTCGCTGTCGTAGTCGGCAACCACCTGCGCGTCGCGGCTGACCATTGTCGAGTCCAACGGGGTGACAGCCAGGTTCGGAACAAACTTGGACAGCACCTTCGCGAGCAGCCGCTCGGGCCCGGAAACGATCGAGATGTCGATCGCCGCCGCGGAAACGGCGACCCCGGTCAGCGCGTACCGGCTGCCGGTCGACGTCTTGGTCACATAGTCGAGGGTGAGCAACCCACCCATGCTGTGACCGACCAGGAACACCGGTAGACCGGGGTGCTGCGCCGCGGCGATCCGGACCACGCGGTCGATGTCGGCGACGACCTCGGACATCCGGTTGACGTTGGCCCGCGGTCCTTCCGACTTCCCGTGCCCGAAGTGGTCCACCGCGTAGGAGGCATAACCGGCAGACACCAGCCGCTGCGCGACGTGTAGGTAGCGCCCGCTGTGCTCGGCGTAGCCGTGGACCAGCACGACGACGCCGGCGGGGTCGCCGTCGGGCAGCCAACCCTGCCAGTAGATCTGCTTGCCCGCCGCGCCGATGAACCGGCCTTCGACATGGACGGTCACTGTTTTTCTCCCGCCACACGGCCCACCTGAAGCACCTCGTCCAGTCCCTCGGCGAAGCAGCGCATCAGCACATCGTGGTCGTTGACCGCCGAGCCGTCGATATTGAACCCCAGGCAGCAGGTCCCGACGTGGGAGACCATCGCGACCGCGACCGCGACCCCGGGCAGCGGGCCCAACGGGTACATCCGTTCGACCTTGGCCCCGGCGATGTAGGTCTGGTACGGCGAGCCGGGAACGTTCGACGCGATCATGTCCACCGACGCACCGAGTCGGTGCATGGCGGCCCCGACCGCCGAAGGCAGCCGATTGACGACCGGTGCCAGCAAGGCGACCGAGTCCAGCGCGGGCTCGGTGCGCACCGACAGCACCAGACCCCGGATTACGGCGATGCGTTCAGCGGGATCTTCGATCCCGACGGGCGCGGCGAACAGTGCCCCGGCGAACTTGTTGCCGCCCATCGGGTCATCGCTCTTGCGCAGCGACACCGGCATCCCCATCGGCAGGGTGTCGATCTGGATGCCGTGCAGGTCGTGGTAGCGGCGCATGCCGCCGAGCAGCGCGGCGACGAAGGCATCGTTCACCGAGCCGCCCGCGGCCCTGGCCGCAGCCTTGAGTTCGTTCAG
>NZ_DATFZD010000171.1:0-12205 GCF_035314665.1 Mycobacterium sp.
TGGGCTATGCCGTGATCGAAACAAACAAGTTCGACGACTGGCGCCGCTTCGCCCGCGACGCCATCGGCATGCACTGCGACGACATGGCACCCGACACGATCCGCTTCCGCCTCGATGCCAACGAATGCCGCATCCTGCTGCGGCGGGGACCGGCCGAAGACGTCGTCGCACTGGGCTGGCACCTCGATGACCACGCGACCTTCGACGAAGTCAACCGCCGCGTCATCGACCACCAAGTACCCGCCGTCGAGGGCACCGACGAGGAAGCCAAACTGCGCGGAGTCGAACGCTTCCTGCGCTTCCCCGGACCCAACGGACTCACCCAGGAGATCTACACCACCGCCCGCACCGCACCACTGCCCCTGCACATACCCGGCACCGGATTCGTCACCGGCCCAGGCGGACTCGGCCACGTCGCCCTGTTCACGAAGAAGCCGCACCAGATCCGCGGCTACTACAACCACGTCTTCGACGCGCGACTATCCGACTACATCGACGAGACGATCAACAGACTGAAACTCAAGATCCGATTCCTGCGCGTCAACGAACGCCACCACTCCGTGGCCATCGCATCAGTCAACGCCCTACCCATCAACCCCATCCGCACCCGAGTCCAGCACGTCAACACCCAGGTCGCCACACTCGACGACATGGTCACCTCCTACCAGCGGGTCAAAGAACTCGGCTTCCACATGGCCATGTCCGTCGGCCAACACACCAACGACAAAGAACTGTCCTACTACGCCATGACCCCTTCAGGATTCGAATGGGAGGTCGGCTGGAACCCCATCCTCGTCGACGAATCCACCTGGAAACCCACCACCCACCAAGGCATCAGCATCTGGGGCCACACCCCAGAAGGACAAACCGTCATCGACAAACTCGACATGTTCGCCGTCGCCGCACAATCGCTGGTCCACCACGAAGACACCATCAAGGCGCTCAGCAAACCCGGGATCGCCGACAACTAAACACAGTGAGCGCGAGGACCGCGGTGCTGTGCACGACACTCATCACCACCTCATCCCACCGGATTACCGCAAAGCGCTACAGAAAGCAGGCATCGACGAGATGCCCAGCCAGGTCTGTGATCGACAGGGAATCGAGCGCGCGATCATCTCTCGAATTCGAGGAGACGGGAGCACTGAATCGCCTCCCATGTCCACTCAGCACGCAGCACGGATCCGGCACTCCATGCCGCGCAATGCCGATTCCTTCGGCGAGGTCGAGGGCGCTGACGACGCTGCTCTATTTTCACAGGAGGCCATCGCGGAATTGGTGAAGGTCGGCGCCCTCCAGCACAACAGGTCTACCCGTGGGTGCCATGGCGAGCGGTGGCGGGCCACCGCGCCAGCAGGTCGGACCTCGTCTGCGAGTGTTCCCAGCGGGCAAGCTCGTCAGCCGATGCGAACCTGTACACCACATGCCACAACTCGCCGACGTGCCCCGGCCGAGCAGACCCGCCCCGAGAAATCCGTCGAATGCCGATGCGGCCCGCGTCAATCCGACACCCACGTCTCGAACTCGACCTCTTTGCCGGGCAGAACACGACGGGCAACCAACACAGTGACGGGTCCGTCGGTTTCGCCGGGCGCGCTCATCCCACGCCGCCGGCGATCAACTAAGCTCGGCTGACCAGTCCCGCTGTTCGAGCGAGTCCCTGATGTGCAGCAGGAACTTCGACGCGGTCGAACCGTCGAACGCTCTGTGGTCGTACACCATTCCGATGATCCCTACCGGGTGGATCGCGATGGCGTCACCGATCGCGACGGGGCGACGCTTCACGCCGTCGGTGCACAAGATCGCGACGTTCGGTTGGTTGATGATCGGCGACGACGCGTAGCTGGCGAAGGGGCCGGGATTCGTGATGGTGAAGGTCGAGCCCTGCATCTCCTTGTTGGGCAGCTCTTTCGCTCGTGCCGCTGCCGCTTTCGTCGCGATCTGGCTGGCGATTCCACGGATGTTCAGGCTATCGGCGTCCCTGACGACCGGCACCACCAGTCCCTGCTCATCCAGATCCACTGCGACACCGAGGTTTACATAGGGGTGAAGCGTCATCGTCTTGGATTCGAGGTCGATCGACGAGTTGACCGTCGGGAACACTCGCAGCGCGTCACAAACCGCCCGAGAGATGAAGGGCAAGTAGCTCAACGATGCACCAGTCTCCTTCTTGAACCGGGCTTTGTAATCGGTACGCACCCGTTCGACATTGTCGAAATCGACTTCCACAGATGTCCACACCGATGCGGCCAGCGTCTGTGACGTCTTGAGCGTGTCCGCGAGAATCAGCCGCATTCTGCTGAGCGGCACCACTTCGTCCCGGCCGTCGGTGCCGGCCTTCGACGCACAGGGCGCAGCCGCGGTGCGTGCAGTGGCCGCTGCCGGAGCAGCGGGCACTGTCGGGCCGGCGGCGATCGCGTTCATCATGTCCTCGCGCCGGATACGACCACCGACACCCGTTCCGGCAACCGTTGTGACGTCGATGCCGTGCTCGGCGGCGAGCCTGCGCACCAATGGCGACAACAACCGTCCGCCTGCGCTATCGCGGCTGACCGGTGCCGCGCCGGTCAGCGCATTGACTGCACTCGGACTCTCGACAGCGGCCGGCCTGCTGCCGCCGCCGGCCGGTCCGACGACCTGTGAGCCGGCCGCCCCGATGCGTGCCAGCACGGTACCCACCGGCACCGTCTCACCGGCGCTGACGAAGATGTCCAGCACCTTCCCGTCGTACGGGCTCGGGATCTCCGAATCCACCTTGTCGGTGGACACGTCGAACAGCCGATCATCGAATGCGACGTCGTCTCCGACGGCCTTGAACCACGTGCCGATCGTGCCCTCTGTGACCGACTCACCCAGTTTCGGCATCGTGATCTCGAAAATCTCACCCGTGGCGGACGGCGAGAAGTCGGCGCTCTCGGTCGTCGGACCCTCCGATCCGCCGACCGACGGCGCGGACGGATCGTTGAGTGATCGTCCGCCGGCCGCCGCCACCCCGTGTGCGGCCGAAGGGAGTCGGTTCGGCACCGTGGCGCCCTTCCCGCCGATCCGCATGATCGCGGCACCGACCGAGACGGTGTCGCCCTCTTGCGCCAGAACCTCAAGGACCACACCGTCGTACGAGCTCGGGACCTCGGTGTCGACCTTGTCGGTCGATACTTCGAACAGCGGGTCGTCGAACTCGACTTCGTCGCCGACGTTCTTGAAGAAGGTGCCGATCACACCCTCGGTCACCGACTCACCCAACTTCGGCAGGGTCACAACCCATGTCTCGTCGGACATTTCAATCGCCTCCAGAGCTGGATCAGCCGTGCAACGATCGGCCGGAGAATGTAATCATCGTCTCGCCGATTGCCTCGGAGAGGCTTGGATGAGCGTGGATGAGCGAGCCGATATCAGACGGCAAGGCCTCCCAGTTGACCGCCAAATAACCTTCGTGGAGCAGCTCACTTGCCCACGGCCCGACCAGATGCAAGCCCAGTAGCGGACCACCGCGCGCCGCAACGACTTTCACAAGGCCCTCGGTGTCGCCGACGATCATTGCGCGTCCGTTCCCGGCGAACGAGTGCTTGTGCACTTCGACATCATGTCCGGCGTCTCGCGCCTCGGCTTCGGTCATGCCCACCCATGCGACCTCAGGATGTGTGTAGACCACCCAGGGGACTTTGCCGTAGTCCACCGGAACAGGATTCTCACCCAGCACTGACTGAACTGCGACGACTGCCTCGGCGTAGGCGACATGCGCCAGTCCCGGTGTGGGCACGCAGTCACCGATCGCGTAGACGCCGGGACGGGTGGTTTGCATCGTCGAGGTGTCGACCGAAATGAACCCACGGTCAGACACCTCGACGCCGGCCTCCTCCAAACCCATCCCCTCGCTGACCGGACGGCGACCGATGGCGACAAGCAGCTGGTCGACCTCGATCTTCTCGGAGCCTTTCGGAGTCTCGAACGGGACGAGTACACCATTACTGGTCGCCTCGACAGCCCCGACGCGGGCTTCCGAATGAATGTCTGTGCCGCGCTTGGCAAGAGCTTTCGCAAGGACGTCCGCTGTGTCGCGGTCCGGACCAATCGGAAGTACGCCGTGCGGAAGCGCCTCCAATAGCGTTGTCTGAACCCCGAAGTCGGTGTAGACCGACGCGAATTCGGCGCCGATGACGCCGCCGCCGATCACCGCAACCCGTTCGGGAAGTTTTTTGGCCTCGCTGTTCGTCGCTTGATCGGATGTGATGACGCGCTCGCCGTCGACCTCGAGACCCGGCAACGACCGCGGTTCGGAACCGGAGCAGATGATCACGGCCCCGCTGCTCATCGTCTGGCCATTGACCGCGACGGCACCTTCCGGTGTCAGCGAGCCGAACCCGTCCACGACCGTGACCTTGCGCCGCTTGAGCAGTCCCGACAGGCCCTGATGGAGGGTGGACACGATGCCGCTCTTCCGCTTGTTGACCGCCCGCCAGTCCGCCGCCGGGTTTGCGCCGGCGCCAAGCCCGATGCCGAAATCGCCCGCATGGTGGACTGTTCGGAACACCTCCGCGGCCTGCAGCAGTGCCTTGGCCGGGATACAGCCGCGATGCAGGCAGGTGCCGCCGACCGCCCGCTTCTCGACCAGCGCCACTTTCTGGCCGGCGGAAGCGGCGTACAGCGCGGCCGCGTAACCGGCTGGGCCGCCGCCAAGCAAGACGATGTCGAAATCGGTCACGCTCTCGCCACCTCTCGTAGCGTCTGCGCGATCTCGGCCGGCTGCGGGATCATCGCATCCTCCAGCGCAGGGCTTGTCGGAACGGGTATGTTCTTCGCCGCGATACGAGCCACCGGTTGGTCCAGATGCCAGAAGCATTTTTCCTGCACCTCGGCCGCAATCTCTGAGCCGAACCCGAGTCTGCGCGCGGCTTCGTGCAGGACCACCGCCCGTGCGGTCTTCTTGACCGACGTGACGATCGTGTCGATGTCCAGCGGCACCAGCGTCCGGATATCGATGATCTCGACTGAGATGCCTTCTTTGTCCAACTCGTCCGCGATTTCGACGCCCTGCGACACACCGGCTGAATAGGTGATCAGTGTGACATCGCGGCCCTCGCGGACTACCTTGGCGTGCCCTAGCGGAATGGGGTCGAGGTTGATCGGTCCGTCGCTGCGCAACCGCCGGTACAGATACTTGTTCTCCAGGTATAGGACCGGGTTGTTGTCCCTGATCGAGCTGATCAGCAGCCCCGCCGCGTCCTGCACGGAACCGGGCATGACGATCTTCAGCCCGGGCACGTGCGCAAAGTAAGACTCAACGCTCTGGGAGTGTGTGGGGCCGGCCCGCAGCCGGGCACCGAACGGCGCCCGCAGGGTCACCGGCATCGCGTCACCTGTGCGGTAGTGGTGCCTCGCCAGCACGTTGACGATGGGATCGAACGCGCATGAGATGAAGTCGGCGAACTGGTACTCGACAATCGGGCGCAGTCCGACGAGCGCGGCGCCTGCTGCGAGTCCGGTGAATCCCGTTTCGGCGATCGGAGTGTCGACCACACGTCGCGGCCCGAACTTCTCCAGGAAGCCTTTGGTCACTTTGAAAGCGCCGCCGAACTGGCCGACGTCTTCGCCGATCAGAAAGACGTCGGGATCGGCCTCCATCTCCGACATCATCGCCTGGCCGATGGCCTCGAGATAGGTGACTCCCTCGGTGTCACTTTCAGTCGGCATAGACACCCTCCTCGACCGTGCTCGCATCCGGCATCGGGTCGGCCAGCGCCTTACGGCGCGCGTCGATCGCATGCTGGCGAGCCTTTTCCCGAGTCTCTTTTGCGGTGGTGTCGCTGAGCACACCGCCGTCCAGCAGCAGTCGCTCGAAGAGTTCGACGGGGTCTTTCTTCCGCCACTCCTCGAACATCTCGCGCGGCACATAGTCTGCGGGGTCGTGCTCGGCATGGCCGTGCATGCGCATCGTCACGGCCTCGATCAGCGTTGGACCCTCGCCCTGCCGGGCTCTCGTGACGGCTTCGTGGACCGCGTCATAGACGGCGAGTGCGGCGGTGCCGTCCACCTTCACACCGGGAAATCCGTACGCCGCGGCCTTTCCTGCGAAGTCCTTCGACGCCGTCTGCATGCTGACCGGGGTGGAGTAGGCGAACTGATTGTTCTCGACCACGAAAATACACGGCAACGTCAGCGCCCCAGCCATGTTCAGCGCCTCGTGGAAGTCCCCGCGCGATGTGGAGCCGTCGCCGCAGAATGCCAGACAGACCCGATCCTCGCCCCGGTACTTGGCCGCGAATGCCATTCCGGTCGCGACGGGAAAGTTGGCTGGAATGTGGCTGGGCAGGTTGTAGATACCCAGATCGAGACGACCGTAGTGCAAGGTGCCGTCCCGCCCACCCGTTGGCGAGGTGGCCTTGCCCATGAAGCTGGCCATCACCTGCCACGGTTCCATCCCCCGGCACAGATGTGCGCCGAGGTCGCGATGGATCGGTGCCATGTAGTCGCCGTCGCTCAGGGCGGCCGCGGACCCGACCGAGATCGCTTCGTGCCAGTGGCCGGTGTATAGCGAGCCGAGCAGATCGCCGCTCTTGTACATCGCGACCATTCGGTCCTCTACCGCCCTGGTCAGAACCATCATCTCGTAGATTCGTACGAGCAGCTTCGGGTCACGGGCGGCCAGCGCGTCATGGGCTGACTGTGGCTTGGATTCGGTTGAGGTGGCCATCGATTCGTCCGGCTCTCAGTTCGACATGACGCGGAATTTGGTTGCCAGCGCAGGGATCACGAGGCTTTGGGTAAAAATGACTCCCGGACCCGAACCGTGGATCAAGAGGACGGTGTCGTCACCGGAACCATCCTCGAGGTAATTCGTTTCGATTCCGTTTGCGATTGCAGTGGCGCCGATCTCCGGCTTCGCCGTAGCTGTCATGTTGCTCTCCGTCTACAATTCCGTTGTTCTGTAGTGCATCTCGACCGCCGATACAGGCATGGTCAGTCGTAATACCGGAAGACGAGCTCGGCTACGCAGCACGGCTTCGACGAGTTTTCGATCTCATATGTCAGGCGGTAAATGGCTTCGGCGCCGCCTTTCAGTTCGTTCACCTCTATCACCTCAACATGCATCCGGCTCCGTGAGCCCACCTTCAGTGGCGCGGGGAATCGGACCTTGTTGAGCCCGTAGTTCAAGATCACGTTGAATCCGTTGACGATACATACCGACCAGAGCAGCCCGGTCGCCGTCCCCAAGGTCAGGAACCCGTGCTGAACTGTGGTGCCGAACGGGCCCTTCGCCGCGCGTTCGGGATCGACGTGGATGTACTGCTCGTCACCCGTCAGTTTGGCGAAGGTGTCGACATTGTCCTGCGTGGTCTCGACCCAGTCGCTGACCCCGAGCACCGTGCCGACTCGCTCGCGCAGCCCGGCAAGACCCTCGAGGACGAGCGGCTGCCGCGTCTCACCTGGTGCGGCATCAACACTCATTGATTTGATCCTTCGTCAGTCCGTGCGGAACACGCTCCACCTGCGCTGTTGCGAGGTGGACGACGGCGCGCTGCACTGCTTCAGTCAACACCCGTGGGGGTCGATTCGCCAGCGCCAACGGGGCTCTCGCCCCCCGGCTCGCGCGGCTACGAAGGAGCGGGACAACCCCTGTTGCGGAATCCCGTAACGTCACACACATGGGTGCAGGCCAGCCGAATTCGGACGAGCTTCGGGGAAAATCCGTCTTGGTGACCGGCTCCACCTCCGGCATCGGTCTTGCCATCGTCCACGCTTTCGCGGCGCGCGGCGCGAGTGTGACGGTCAACGGTTTCGGTGATCGTAACGTCATCGAGGGTGAGCGGCGCAGTATTGAAGAGCGGTTCGGCGTGCCAACACGCTATTCGAATGCCGACGTCACGAAACCCGATGAAATTGAGGACATGATCAGCGGCACGGAGAACGCCTTCGACGCGGTCGATGTCTTGGTCAACAACGCCGGCATCCAGTTCGTCGCGAATATCGAGGAATTTCCGATCGACAAGTGGAACGCGGTGATTGCCACCAACTTGTCGGCCGCGTTCCACACTTGTCGGTGTGCGCTGCCCGGGATGAAACGCAGGGGATGGGGCCGAATAATCAACATCGCGTCTGCGCACGGGTTGCGGGCCAGCGCGGGGAAGGCGGGATATGTCGCAGCCAAACACGGCCTCGTCGGGCTGACCAAGGTGGTTGCCATCGAAACCGCCAACTGCGGCATCACCTGCAACGCGATCTGCCCCGGGTGGGTGATGACGCCTCTGGTCGCCCAACAGATCGCAGCTCGTGCCGGCGCGTCGGGGCAAACGTTCGAAGAAGTCCAACGCGACCTTGTCGCTGAGAAGCAGCCGATGCTGCGTTATACGCGTCCCGAAGACATCGGTGCCCTCGCCGTCTTCTTGGCCAGCGACGCCGGCGCAACGATTACCGGAGCCTCCTACTCCATGGACGGCGGCTGGACCGCCCGATGAACACGTTGCAATTGACCTCCGTCCACACCGCCACCCTCGGACGGGTTGCTGCGTCGATGACCCAACTTGCTTAACCGGTGGGGCTGGTCTAGCTTGTCGTCCCTAACGAGGAGGTCAAGTCAAGCCACGAGCGCTTGGTAGACGAGCTGGCGCAACTGCTGGCGGATGGGATGGGTGCTAGAGGGCAGCAGCTGGGTGAAAAACATCGCCGTCAGCTCCTCGGCCGGATCGACCCAGAAGGCGGTGCTGGCCGCCCCGCCCCAAGCGAACTCGCCCGCACTCGACAGCGTCTTGGCCTTGATCACATCCTTCAGCACCGAGAAGCCGAGGCCGAAGCCGAAGCCGTTGAACGGTATCTCTGCGAACAGCGGCCGCGCATAGGCTTCGAGATCGACGTCGCCGGGAAGGTGGTTGCTCGTCATCAGCGCGACTGTGCGGGGGCTGAGCAACCTCATCCCGTCCAATTCGCCTCGGCGCAAGAGGAATTGGGTGAACCGGTGGTAGTCGGCGGCCGTGGACACCAAGCCGCCGCCGCCCGACAGGCAGTCGGGCAGCCCGTGGCCGACCGCGCCGAACGCGTCGTGCCGGACCGCCTTTCGCGTCCCCGGCTGCGGCACGTACAGGGCAGCGAGATTCTCGCTCTCGGTGCCGAACGATGTGTCGTTCATGCCGAGCGGGGCGAAGATCCGCTGCCTGAAGAACTCATCAAGCTGTTGTCCGGACACGACTTCGATCAGCCTGCCGAGCACGTCCGAAGAGACTGAATAGTTCCATTCGCTGCCAGGCTCGAATACCAGTGGCAACTGCGCCCATCGCTCGACGCAGGCAGCGAGATCAAGTCCTGGCGGCGTGCCCCAATCGAACCCGGCCGCGCGGTACATCTCGTCAACGGGATGCGCGTGGTGGAACCCGTAGGTCAGGCCCGAGGTATGGGTGAGCAGGTGCCACAATCGGATCGGTTCGATCGCCGGCTCGGTGAGCGGATTGAGGGCGGAACCCTTGACGTAGACCCGAGGTCGCGCGAACTCGGGCAACCAGCGAGCGATCGGATCGGTCAGGTCGAAGGCGCCCTCTTCGAAGAGCATCATCGCCGCGACCGACGTGACCGGCTTGGTCATCGAGAAAATGCGCCACAGGGTATCGACCCCGACCGGCCGCCCGGCCTCTACGTCGGCGTGCCCGCACCGCGACAGGTGCGCGACTCTGTCGTGACGGCTGACCACGATGAGCCAGCCCGGCAGTAGGCCCTCCTCGACATACCGGGCGAAGTGGCGGTCGATCCGCTCGAGCCGGCCCGCGTCAAACCCGACTTCCTCCGCGTCCGTGTCCACCTTCAGCTCCATCGCCATGGGGGGCATCATCGACTCGCAGTCAACGCGACGTCAACGCGGCCCTACCGCATCCGCCCCGGCGGCTTGCGCCGTCGACACGATCCCGTCGACCGACAGGTCAGCCTGTACCGGATGGCCGCTCGACGCCGCGAGGGCGCAGGGGAAGTGATGCCGGGTGACGTTCAGTCGCAGCAGAAGCCGGCCCAACACCCAGGCGCGTACGGAAAGCCTTACGGTGCAACGGATACCGTGCGGGCAGTCATCAGCTCTGGTGGACGTAGGTACCGGGAGCCGGCCCGAGCGGCGGAAGGTCTGGGCCGCCGAGGGTCTGCGGCGCGTCAACTTCGGGACCGCTGCGCTCGCGCAGCCAGCTCACGTAGTCGGGCCACCAGGAATCCGACTTCTTCTCCGCGGACGTGACCCAGTCTTCAGGCGTTGAGTCGTCGACCTGGCCGACCCGAAACGATGCCCTGGCATTTCCCGGCGGGTTCACGAGCGCCGCGATGTGTCCGCTTGTCGAGAGAACGAACCGGTTGTCCTTGCTGCCCAGCAATTGCGCACTGCGGTAACAGGCTTGCCACGGGGAGATATGGTCAGCGACCCCACCGATGATGTAGGAGTCCGCGGTGATCGCCGACAGGTCGACCGGAGTTCCGAGCATGCTGACCGCGCCCGGGGTGGTCAGCGCGTTGTGTACGGCCATCAGCACCAGATCCTTGTGCAGTGCGGCGGCCATCCGTGTGGTGTCGGCGTTCCAGAACAGCACGTCGAACGCTGCTGGGGAGCGACCCTGGACGTAATTGTTGACCCAGTAGCGCCACACCAGGTCGGTCGGACGCAGCCACGCGAACACCTCGGCCATGGCTCTGCCGTCGAGGTAGCCCTTGATGGCGGAGGCCCGGATCGCGGCCTGCGCCCCGCGTTCGCTCAGGGCCGCGGAAGCGAAACCGGCCTTGCTCTGGTCCAGCACGGTGACCGCCAAAGTCAGGCCCGCGATGCGGTCGCCCTCGCCGATTTCAGCGAGGTGTGCCGCGACCATCGACGCGAGGATGCCGCCCGAGCACGTGGCCAGCAGGTGCGCACTGTCGGTCCCGGCAATCTTCTGCACCGCATCGAGTGCCTCGATGATCGCGGCGCCGTAAGTGTCGGAGCCCCAATCACGGTGCCGGGCCTGTGGATTGCGCCAAGAGATCGTGAAGACTTGCTGGCCCTGCTGCAGGAAGTACTCGGTCATGCTGCGTCCCGGCGCGATATCGAGAATGTAGTACTTGTTGATCACCGGTGGGACGATCAGCAATGGAACGGCCCGTACCGTCGGTGTCTGCGGTGCGTAGTGGATCAGCTCGAACGTCCTGGTTTGCAATACCACTCCACCCTTGGTGGTGGCGACCGTCTCCCCGACAGCGAACGCGTTGGGCTCGACCATGGCGGGAACCCTTGGCCGGGTGAGCATGTCGCGAGTGAAGGCTTTCAACCCGCGCAGTGCGCTCAAGCCCCCGGTTTCTATCAGTGCCTTCCAGCCGAGCGGGCTGATCAACGGATTGTTGGTCGGCGCCAGACCCTCGATGACGTTGTCTAGAACGAACCGCATCTTTTCCGAGTCCCGCCAATCCAGGTTCGCGTCCGCGAATAGGTTGTCGGCGGTTTCGGCCGCGGCCAGGTATGCCTGCATGGTCCGTTTCAGCAACGGATTCTCCCGCCACGCTGGGTCTGCGAAGCGCTTGTCGACCTTGGCGGGGACCCGTTCGGACTTGCCGGCGGCGATGGTGGCGAGTTCGCGGGTCAGGATGGAGCCGCGGCCTGCGACTGTGCGGGGCTGCTTGGCGAGGCTGACACCGAATCGTGTCAGTGGCCCGCGCGGAATCATTCTGCTGGCGATGCTCCGGGTGGAGTTGGTGAGCAGGAGGTCGAGGGGGGCTGCCAACTCGTCGGGATTCTTGATCTGGCTTGTCATGGTGACTCTATGCTTTCGATTGCAGGAATGGTGATTTCGCGGCGGAGGTGGCGTCGAATACCAGTCGGATGTCGTCGAAGTCGGGCAGGGCGAGCAGCCCGTCGATGCCTTGCGAAGAGGCGGCCACGCCAAGACGTTTAGCTCGGGCCAGCCCGTCGGATTGGGGGTCGATCCCGATCATTGCCGCCATGGCTCTTACTCGAAACTCACGGTGACCGTGCCGAGCCCGCTGATGACGGCCGACGCGTGGTCGCCCGCCACGACGAATGACGCGGTGGTGTATGAGCCGGACATGACGAACTGGCCGGGCTCGATGGCGGTGCCGTAGCGGGCCAGCGCGTTGGCCAGCCAGGCCACGGCTGCAGCCGGATCGCCCAGCACGGCAGTCCCGGCGCCGGTGCCGACCACCGTGTCGTTCACGGCGAGTGTGGCGGTGGTTTCGGGCAGCGGCGCCACGTCGCGGATCG
>NZ_DATFZD010000172.1:0-29075 GCF_035314665.1 Mycobacterium sp.
GCGGTGGTGATTTCCCACGACCGCTGGTTCCTCGACCGGACGTGCACTCACATCCTGGCGTGGGAGGGCGACGACGACAACGAGGCCAAGTGGTTCTGGTTCGAAGGCAACTTCGGTGCCTACGAGGAGAACAAAGTCGAACGGCTCGGCGTCGAAGCCGCTCGTCCGCACAGGGTGACTCACCGAAGGCTGACGCGCGACTAGTGTCACCCCTACCAGCGCTGGTATGCGTGCTGAGGCAGGAGCAGTCGGCATGACGGGTCATCGCGGATCCACCAGCCTTCAGGGCGCTGTGGACTGGACGAAGTTCGCTCAGCCTCAGGACGTTCCCGACTGGATCTCCAAGGCATACGCAGACACCTATCAAGGCCCGCACGACGACGAGCCCGCCCACGACCGCGGGTCGGGCGATGGCCGCCCTGCTGCCGCGGCGGTGACGCCGGCACTGCTTGCCGCGCACTACCGCCTTGGTCTGCACCGGCCGACCGGAGAAAGCCGAGTCGCCGTCTATTCGCCCGACGATCCGGGTGGGTTTGGCCCCGCGCTGCAGGTGGTCACCGACAACGGTGCGATGCTGATGGATTCGGTCACGGTGCTGCTGCACCGGCTTGGTGTGGCGTATGCGGCGATCATGAATCCGGTGTTCCTCGTCCGCCGCAACGCGGACGGAGATCTGCAGAGCGTCGAGCCGAAGACCGCGGAGAGTTCAGCGGGCAGTGGTGTCGAAGAGACCTGGGTCCATGTGCAACTTTCGCCCTCGGTTGAGCCCGAAATGCTGCAGGAAGCCGAACGCCTGTTGCCCGGTGTGCTCGCCGATGTGCGTCGCGTCGCGGCGGACTCGGCGGCCATGTGGGACATCCTCCACGACCTGGCCAAAGATGTGGAAACCAACGCGGGCGGGCGCTATGCGGGGCCCGACAGCGGCGATGTGGCCACGCTGTTGCGCTGGCTGGCCGACGGGCATTTCACGCTGCTGGGCTATCAACGTTGTCCGGTGCACGACGGATGCGTGTCGGGCGATGAAGCGACCACCAGCCTTGGCGTGCTGCGCCGGCGCAAAGGTACGCGACCCCGGCTCACCGACGACACCGAACTGCTGGTATTCGCGCAGACAGACGTCCCCAGCTACCTGCGCTTCGGCGCTTACCCGTATGTCCTCGCGGTCCGCGAAAACGTCGACGGCAGCGTCTTCGAGCACCGCCTCATCGGTCTCTTCACGGTGGCCGCGATGAACGCCGATGTCCTGGAGATCCCGATAATCTC
The DNA here is from genome assembly GCF_035314665.1 of Mycobacterium sp. Lineage (GTDB taxonomy): Bacteria > Actinomycetota > Actinomycetes > Mycobacteriales > Mycobacteriaceae > Mycobacterium. The sequence goes on from NZ_DATFZD010000172.1 coordinate 1,264, forward strand.
GCGCAGCGTCCGCGAGGCGCTCGGATTAGCCGATCTCGACGCTGGGCATCCGGGGCAGCTGCTGCTGGACGTTATCCAAACCGTGCCGCGCTCAGAGCTTTTCGCGCTCAGCGCCGAAGAGTTGTTGGCGCTGGCCAAGGCCGTGGTGGATCTCGGATCCGGGCGCCGTGCATTGCTGTTCTTGCGCGCTGACCGACTCAGGTACTTCGTCTCGTGTCTGGTTTACCTGCCCCGCGACCGTTACACGACGGCCGTGCGCGTGCAGATCGAAGACATCTTGGTCCGTGAGTTCGGTGGCACCAGCCTCGAGTTCACCGCTCGCGTCACCGAATCACCCTGGGCACTCCTGCATTTCATGGTTCGACTGCGTCCGGACGGCGCTAAGCAGATCGACACCTCAGAACCCAACCGAGTCCGCATCCAGGCGTTGCTGACCGAAGCCACCCGCACCTGGTCCGACCGGCTGACCGGCGACGCGGCAGGCGGAGCCGTCGGACCCGTCGAGGCCGAGCACTACGCGGCGGCGTTCTCCGAGGCCTACAAACAGGCCGTCACCCCGACCGAAGCGATCAACGACATCGCCATCGTCGAAGGGCTGACCGATAATTCGGTCAAGTTGGTGCTCTCCGACCACAACTACGACGACACCGCCCGGCTGACTTGGTATTTGGGCGGACGAACGGCCTCTTTGAGTCAGTTGCTGCCGATGCTGCAATCCATGGGTGTGGTGGTGCTCGAGGAGCGACCGTTCACCGTCACTCGGCCCGACGGATTACCGGTGTGGATCTATCAGTTCAAGATCACCCCACAACCGACGATTACGCTGGCATCGGCCGGTCCCGAGCGGGAAGCGGCCGCGAAACGTTTCGCCGACGCGGTCACCGCGATCTGGGAAGGCCGCGTCGAGATTGATCGGTTCAACGAGCTGGTGATGCGTGCTGACCTGACCTGGCAACAGGTCGTGGTCTTGCGTAGCTACGCGAAATATTTACGGCAGGCGTCTTTTCCGTACAGTCAGTCCCACATCGAATCGGTGTTGAACGAAAACCCAAATACCGCACGATCGTTGGTCAGGCTGTTTGAGGCGTTATTCGATCCGATCCCATCCGATTCGTCGAAGAACCGTGACGCTCAAGCTGCCGCTGCAGCAGTTGCCGCGGATATCGACGCGTTGGTGAGCCTGGACACCGATCGCGTCTTGCGGGCATTTGCCTCACTGATCCAGGCCACCATACGCACCAACTACTTTGTGACGCGCGAGGGTTCGGCTCGCAGTCAAAATGTACTGTCGGTGAAGTTGGATGCGCAGCTGGTTGAGGAGCTTCCGCTGCCGCGGCCTAAGTTCGAGATCTTCGTGTACTCGCCGCGGGTCGAAGGGGTGCATCTGCGATTCGGCTACGTGGCCCGCGGCGGCTTGCGTTGGTCTGACCGTCGCGAGGATTTCCGCACCGAAATCCTCGGTCTGGTCAAGGCTCAGGCGGTGAAGAACGCCGTCATCGTGCCGGTCGGCGCCAAGGGCGGCTTCGTCGTCAAACAGCCGCCACTGCCCACCGGCGACCCCGCTATTGATCGCGAGGCCACCCGAAACGAAGGCATCGCCTGCTACAAGTTGTTCATCTCTGGGCTGCTCGACATCACGGACAACGTCGATCACACCACCGGCAAGGTCGGCACGCCCGCGGAGGTGGTGCGCCGCGACGACGACGACGCCTATCTGGTGGTGGCCGCAGACAAAGGCACCGCAACGTTTTCCGACATCGCCAACGACGTCGCGAAGTCCTACGGGTTCTGGCTGGGCGACGCCTTCGCGTCCGGCGGATCGGTCGGCTATGACCACAAGGCGATGGGTATCACCGCCAAGGGCACCTGGGAAGCGGTCAAACGGCACTTCCGCGAGATGGGCGTCGACACTCAAACCGAGGACTTCACCGTGATCGGCATCGGCGATATGAGCGGTGACGTGTTCGGCAACGGCATGTTGCTGTCCAAGCACATTCGGCTGCTTGCCGCCTTCGACCACCGCCACATCTTCCTTGACCCCGATCCCGATCCGGCCGCCTCGTGGGAAGAGCGGCAGCGGATGTTCGATCTGCCCCGCTCCAGCTGGGACGACTACGGCAAGTCACTGATCAGCGAGGGCGGCGGGGTGTACAGCCGTGAACACAAAACGATTCCGATCAGCGATCAGGTTCGCGCAGCGCTGGGAATCCAGGACGACGTGACGGAGATGGCACCACCCAATCTGATCCGCGCGATCTTGCAGGCGCCGGTGGATCTGCTGTTCAACGGCGGAATCGGAACCTACATCAAGGCTGAGGCGGAGTCCGACGCCGACGTGGGCGACCGGGCCAACGACCCGGTGCGGGTCAACGCGAACGAGGTGCGCGCCAAGGTGATTGGCGAGGGCGGCAATCTCGGCGTGACGGCGCGTGGCCGGGTCGAGTTCGACCTGTCTGGCGGCCGGATCAATACCGATGCGATGGACAATTCCGCAGGCGTGGACTGCTCTGATCACGAGGTCAACATCAAGATCCTGATCGACTCATTGATCACCGCAGGCAAGGTCGACCCGGGCGAACGCACCCAACTGCTCGAGTCGATGACCGATGAGGTCGGCGAATTGGTGCTCGCCGACAACGCCGATCAGAACGACCTGATGGGCACCAGCCGCGCCAATGCGCCGAGCATGCTGCCCGTGCACGCCGACCAGATCAGATACCTGGTGACTGAGCGGGGGCTGAACCGCGAACTCGAGGCGCTGCCCTCGGATAAGGAGATAGCGCGGCGACTCGAGGCCGGCCTTGGGCTCACGTCACCGGAACTCGCGACGCTGATGGCGCACGTTAAGCTGACACTCAAAGACGAGCTGTTGAAAACCGATCTGCCGGATCAAGAAGTGTTCGCCCGCAGATTGCCGCAATACTTCCCGACGCCGCTGCGCGACCGCTTCGGTCCGGCGATCCGCTCGCACCAGCTCAGGCGGGAGATCATGACCACGATGCTGGTCAACGATCTGGTCGACACCGCCGGCATCAGCTACGACTACCGGATCGCGCAGGACGTCGGTGTCAGTCCGGTGGACGCGGTGCGCACCTATGCGGCGACCGACGCCATCTTCGGGGTGGAGCAGCTGTGGCACAGCATCCGCGCGGCCGATGTGCCGGTCGCGGTTTCTGATCGGATGACACTGGATACCCGTCGGCTGATCGACCGCGCCGGACGGTGGTTGCTCAACTACCGTCCGCAGCCGTTGGCGGTCGGCGCCGAAATCAACCGATTTGCAAAGAAAGTGGAAACGCTGACACCGCGGATGTCGGAGTGGCTGCGCGGTGACGACAAGGCGATCGTGGAAAAGGAAGCCGCTGAATTCGCCGTGCAGGGCGCATCCGAAGACCTCGGCTACATGGTGGCCGCCGGGCTGTACCGATTCAGTCTGCTCGACATCATCGATATCGCCGACATCGAGGACCACGACCCCGCCGAAGTCGCCGACACGTATTTCGCCCTGATGGACCGCCTGGGCACCGACGGCCTGCTGACCGCGGTGTCGGCGCTGCCGCGCAGCGACCGCTGGCACTCGTTGGCGCGCTTGGCCATTCGTGACGACATTTACGCCTCCCTGCGATCGTTGTGTTTCGACGTGCTCGCCGTCGGTGAACCGGATGAAAGTGGTGAAGAGAAGATCGCGGAGTGGGAGCACACCAGCGCCTCGCGGGTGGAACGCGCGCGGCGGACGCTGACCGAGATCTACGAGAGCGGCCAAAAGGATTTGGCCACGCTGTCGGTGGCGGCACGGCAGATTCGCCGTATGACGCGCACCAGCGGGCGGGGATCCTCCGGGTGAGCACCGGTTTCGTCGCGCCTGTCCCGGTCCGATGGTCGGACATCGACATGTACCAGCACGTCAACCACGCGACCATGGTGACGATTCTCGAAGAGGCCCGCGTCCCGTTTCTTTCGCATGCGTTCGGTGCCGACATCACCAGCGTCGGTCTGCTGATCGCCGACGTGCGGGTGACGTATAAAGGTCAGCTGCGGCTGGCGGATTCGCCACTACAAGTCACCATGTGGGTGAAGCGCTTGCGAGCGGTCGATTTCACGCTCGGCTACGAAGTGCGATCGGTCAACGCCGAACCGGAGTCGAAGCCCGCCGTGATCGCCGAGTCGCAACTGGCCGCATTCCACATCGACGAGCAGCGGCTGGTGCGCCTTTCGCCACATCATCGGGAATACCTGCAGCGGTGGCTCCGGTAGCCGAGCGGGGACTGTGGCTGGGCCCAGAATCTATGGCCGCCCAGCGCGCAGACCTGACCGCGTTCGTCGAGCGCGCGGCGAGACTCGACCCGGCCGCGGTGGTCAGGCTGCGCGCCCGTTCGGGTGGATTGGTCGCCGCTTGGGCGGCCACCGGCTTCGACGTGCTGGCCACCCGCGTGGTGGCCGGCACCCTGCGACCCGACGACTTATCCGTCGATGCAGACGAATTGGCGCGCGGACTGGCCGCGGCAGACAGCTCGGGCTACGTCAATCCCGGCTTCCCGATGGATTCCGCGTGGCGGGGCGGGTTGCCGCCGGATTCGGGGTTCACCCACCTCGATGACGTACCGGCACGCCTGATGCTGGACCTGGCGCAGCGCGGCGCCCAGCTGGCCAAAGAGCACGGCAGCGCCCAGGGGCCGCCGGTGTCACTGCTCGACCAGGAGGTCATCCGGGTCAGCTCGGCCGATGTCAGCGTGGGTGTGCCCATGCGGTGTGTATTCGCTTTGACTGCAATGGGTTTCTTGCCGCAGTCAGCCGAGGCTGTGGACGCCGACGAGATCGTGCGGGTCCGCACGCTGCCGGCCTGGTTGCGCATCGATGCGCGGTTCGGTTCGGTATACCGCCGTCGCGGCGACCCGGCGCTGGTGCTGCGCTGACCGGTGCGCCGCCAAAGGAATCAGCGCGAGGGTCACGGCGCGTATGAGGACGCGGGCTGCCGATGCGCTACCTACACCAGCCAGGCGGCGGCGTTTGGCGGCAACTTCCCGCCGACCAACGGCGCGCTGGTCAGAATCGGCTCGCCGTCCGGCAGTACAACGGGCCGCTTGCCGGTGTTCAGCGCGCAGCGCAGCCCGTGATCACCGCGTTCAAACACCAAGGCGCCGCGCGGTGCAGCCAGCCACTCGACTCGATTTCCGCTGAATTCCGCACGGCTACGCCGTAATTCGAGTGCCCGCAGGAAGAAGGACAACGTCGAGTCGGTGTCGCTGAGTTGCTTTTCGACCGCCAGAGCGGCCCATTCCGGCGGAATCGGCAGCCAGCTGTCGGGCGACGTGGAGAACCCGAACGGGGGAGTGTCGCCGCTCCAGGGAACCGGAATGCGGCAGCCGTCGCGGCCGCGCACGGTGTGTCCCGAGCGTTCCCACGTCGGATCCCGCAGCGCTTCGTCGGGCAATTCGACATTGGGCAGTCCCAGCTCCTGCCCGTTGTAGAGGAACACCGCGCCAGGCAAAGCGAGCGTCACCATCGCCATTGCCCGCGCCCGGTCCAGTCCAATGGCGCCCCCGCCGTAGCGGCTGGGTCCCCGTTCGACATCGTGATTTTCCAACGTCCATGTGGGCGTGGCGTTTTCAATCGCCGCAGCGGCCAGAGTGTTCTCGATCGCGTCATGGATGCCGGCGGTGCCGAATTCGGCGCGCACCATGCGGAAGTTGAAACCCAGGTGCAGCTCGTCGGCGCGCAAGTACTCCGCCCAGCTGGCGTTGTCGAAAACCCAGACCTCTCCGATGGTCACCGCCTCGGGATAGTCGTCCATCACCGTGCGGATGTTGCGGTGAATCGCGTGCACATTCGGGTGGTTGAACCGTGGATCACCGTCGCTGAGCATCCGTGGCCGCATCTCGACATCGGTGTCCGGCAGGCCCGGCGGCTTGGCCATCCCATGTGCGACGTCGATCCGAAAGCCGTCGACGCCGCGTTCCAGCCAGAATCGCAGCGTCTTCTCGAGATCGTCGAAGACCTCGGGGTTATCCCAATTGAGGTCTGGCTGTTCGACATCGAAGAGATGCAGGTACCACTGGCCCGGATTACCGTCCGGCTCGACGACCTGGGTCCAGGACGGCCCGCCGAACACGGACTGCCAGTTATTCGGCGGCTCCACCCCACCGGGTCCACGACCGTCGCGGAAGATGTAGCGATCGCGTGCGGTGCTGCCCGGTTCTGCGGCCAGTGCCTCCTGAAACCAAGCATGCTGCGAGCTGGTGTGGTTGGGCACCAAATCCATGGTGATCTTGATGCCGCGCTCATGAGCTGCCGCGATCAGTCGCTCGAAGGCAGCCAGGCCACCGAACAAAGGGTCGATGCCGCGCGGGTCGGCCACGTCATAGCCATGGTCGGCCATCGGCGACACCATGATCGGGCTGAGCCACAGTGCGTCGACGCCCAGTTGGTCCAGATAGTCCAAACGGGACGCCACTCCGTCGAGGTCACCGACACCGTCACCGTCGCTGTCGGCAAATGACCGCGGATACACCTGATAGAACACCGCGCGCGCCCACCACGGTTCGCGTTGTGAGGTGCTCATCAGAACGGGGAATTCACCAGAGAGTGCGCGGCCATCTCTAAGTACTCGAGCAACTCCTTACGATGCGCGTCGTCGAGAGTGTCCGAGTCGATCGACGCGACCGCGGTGTGCATGCACCGGAGCCAGGCGTCGCGCTCGAACGGGCCGATTTGAAACGGAGCGTGCCGCATCCGCAACCGGGGATGGCCACGCTGCTCGGAGTAGGTTCGCGGCCCACCCCAGTACTGCTCGAGAAACATCCGCAGCCGTTCCTCGGCGCCCGCCAGGTCGTCTTCGGGGTAGACCCGGCGCAGAATTTCGTCCTCGGCGACCAGCTCGTAAAACCGCGACACGATCGCATGGAAGGTCTCCGCGCCACCGACCGCGTCGTAAAAAGATTGCTCTACGTGTCCCATCGCCACCCATTGTGGGGCATCGGGCGCGACCGACGGGCGCATGTCACCCTTAGTCGCGAAACCTGCCACCGGGTGTTCATCGGATTGACCAGCCAACACCGGCCAATTTGGCGTGCGATCGCTGGCGAATCGTGGTGGACTGTTCGGCGGAGGATGTATGGCGCAGCGCAAAGGACGCCGCCACCGCAGTTCAGGTGCCGCGGCAGGCTTAACCGGGCCCGCGACCGCCGCATGTCTGCACAGTGTTTCCAGCGTTTCCAGCGTCGACTCCCATGCGCCCGTCTCGCATGACACCGGATCGATCTGGAATCGCCGGCGGGTCCTGCTGCTGAACTCCACCTACGAGCCGCTGACCGCCTTGCCCGTCCGGCGCGCGATCATCATGCTGATCTGCGGCAAAGCCGACGTCGTCCACGACGATCCCACCGGACCCGTCATTCATTCGGCGACCAGGTCGATCGCGTTGCCGTCGGTGATCCGGTTGCGGACTTACGTTCGGGTGCCCTACCGGGCCCGCGTCCCGATGACCCGGGCGGCACTGATGCATCGTGACCGCTTCTGTTGCGCGTACTGCGGCGCCAAGGCCGACACCGTCGACCACGTGGTGCCCCGCAGCCGCGGTGGCGATCACTCCTGGGAGAACTGCGTGGCGTGCTGCTCGACCTGCAACCACCGAAAAGGCGACAAATTGCTCGCCGAGCTCGGCTGGTCGCTGCGGTCGGCGCCGACCCCGCCGAAGGGCCAGCACTGGCGGCTACTGTCGACGGTCAAAGAACTCGACCCGGCGTGGGCGCGATACCTCGGTGAAGGCGCGGCTTAGCCCGGTGACGATGCGGGCGGCGTAGCGGCCCGCTGAGAAGGCGGGCAATCAAGGTGTCGCCCGGTGCACTGGCCGCGGGTGGGATACGGTTTGCGTCGTGAGCATGATGGAAATCCACCTTTACTTCGTGGGAATCCCGTTGTTGTTGGTGATCGTGCTGGTGGCGATGATCTGGTCGCGCAAGGGACCGCACCCGGCGACCTACAAGATGTCCGACCCGTGGACACACGCCCCGATCCTGTGGGCCGCCACCGACGAGGTTTTCGGTCACGGCGCGCATTCGGGCCACAGCACTTCGGAAATCAGCGTGGGAGGTGGCGCCAGTGGCAAGTGGTGATATCGCAACCCTAAGGCCCGCCGAGCTGCCGATCGGCTCGGTGATCACTACCAGCGGGCGGATCTCCGGGGTCACCGAGCCCGGAGAATTGTCGGTGCACTACCCGTTTCCGATCGACGACCTGGTCACCCTTGACGACGCGCTGACCTACGGGTCGCGGGCCGCGGGCGCACGGTTCGCGGTGTACATCGGCGACCTGGGCAGCGACACCGCGGCGCGGGCCCGTGAGATCCTGGCCAAGGTGCCGACGCCGAACAACGCGGTGCTGATCGCCGTCTCACCCGACCAGCACGCGATCGAGGTGGCCTACGGCTCGGAGGTCCGCGGCCGGGGTGTCGAGTCGTCCGCGCCACTTGGCGTCGCCGCCGCGGCGTCGGCGTTTAAGGACGGCCAGCTGATCGACGGCCTGGTCAGCGCGGTTCGGGTGACCAGCGCCGGCATCTCGCCGGCCTGACGCGGTTCCGCCTCGTCAGGCCGTCCCGCCGGTGTCGAACCGACGGGCCCGCAGCGACCGCTCGATACCGGCGCGGCCCTCGAGTACCAGCCGGCGCAGCGCCGGAGGCAGCTCGGGGTCGGCAAGAAACCGGTCGGCGGCGGCGATTCCGTCGTCGCTGATATCCCACGACGGGTACAGGCCGATCACCACTGTCTGCGCGACTTCACTCGAGCGGCGTTGCCACACGCCGGTTATCGCCGCGAAATAGCGCTCGGTGAACGGCTTCAGCAGCTCGGCCTGCCCGGGCTCGTAGAGGCCGCCGATGATCGAACGAGCAGTGATGTTAGGCAGCGTGTCGTCCTCGATGACCTGGCTCCACGCCTTCTCCTTGACGGCCAACTGCGGCCGCGCCGCCGCGGCTTGGGCGCCCTGTCGCTTGCCCGCAGCTGTCGGGTCGCGCTGAACCTCGGCATCAATGAACGGTGTCTCCAGGCCGTCGGCGTCGACATCGCCCGCAGCTGCCAATGCCGTGACGATGCGCCAACGCAGATCCGTGTCGATCGACAGGCCGGCCAGTCCCAGGTCGGCGGGGTCGTGATCGAGCAGGTCGGCCAGCACCACGACATGGCGGGTCGACAGCGCCGACGTGCACAGCGCGTTGACGAAGGCCAGCTGATGGTCGGAGCCCGCCTGTGCGCCGCGGGCCAACTCCAGCAACCGGTCGGCGAACGCCGGCCAGCCGTCTGACTGGGCCCAATCCGGGTCGGCATACGAACCTAGTGCCGTCTGCGCCTGCAACAGCAGCCGCTGTGCCACCCCGACTTCGGTCTCGGCATGAACGCCGCCCGAGACGAGTGCCACGAAGTCGCGAGCACGCAGCTCGGCGTCGCGGGTCATCTCCCAGGCCGCCGACCACACCAGCGTGCGGGGCAGCGGTTCGGCGACGTCGGCAATGCGTTCCAGCGCGGTCTGCAGAGATTCAGGGTCCAGCCGAAGCGAGCAATAGGTCAGATCGTCGTCGTTCACCAATATCAATCGGCCTCGCGAAACACCAGCCAGTGCAGGCACTTCCGTGCTTTCGCCGCTGACGTCGAGTTCCTCGCGCTGGATCCGCACCAGCTTGCCGCTACCGTCGTCGTCGTAAATACCTACCGCGAGCCTGTGCACGCGTGTCTCGCCCGCGCCGGGTTCGGCGCCGCTCTGTGTCACGGCGAATCGGGTGAAGCGCCCGTCGGCGTCGACGTCAAAATCCGCCCGTAAGGTGTTCAGGCCGGTCGTCTTCAGCCATTGCCGACCCCAATCGGAAAGGTGACGGCCGGAGGCCTTTTCGAGCGCGGTCAGCAGATCGTCGAAGGTGGCGTTGTCGAACGCGTGAGCACGGAAGTAGTCGCGCAGTCCGGCCAGGAAGTGCTCCAGGCCGACATAGGCCACCAGTTGTTTGAGCACGCTGGCGCCTTTGGCGTAGGTGATGCCGTCGAAGTTGACCTCGACCGCGGCCAGGTCCGGGATATCGGCGGCCACCGGATGCGTCGACGGCAGTTGGTCTTGGCGGTAGGCCCACGACTTTTCGGTGTTGGCGAACGTCGTCCACGCGTGGGTGAATTCGGTTGCCTCGCTTAGGCAGAGCACGGAGGCGAAGGTGGCGAACGACTCGTTAAGCCACAGGTCGTCCCACCACCGCATGGTGACCAGGTCGCCAAACCACATGTGAGCCATCTCGTGCAGCACGGTTTCGGCGCGACGCTCATAGGACGCGCGGGTGACCTTGCTGCGGAACACGTAATCTTCCAGGAACGTCACCGCGCCGGCGTTCTCCATCGCGCCGGCGTTGAACTCCGGGACGAACAGCTGGTCGTACTTGCCGAAGGCGTAGGGAACGCCAAAGTTCTTGTGGTAGTAGCCGAATCCCTGCTTGGTCTGGGTGAACAGCCGCTCGGCGTCCATGAACTCCGCGAGGGTGGCTCGGCAGAAAATGCCCAGCCGAATCTCGCCGTGCTCGTCGCTGTAGGTGTCGCGCCAGAGCGCATACGGGCCGGCGATCAGCGCCACCAGGTACGTGCTCATCCGCGGCGTGGTGGCGAACGTGTGCACGCCGCCCTCGACGGTTGCCACGGCACTGTTGGAGACGACCTGCCAGTGCTGTGGTGCGGTCACCGTCAGGTGGAACACCGCTTTGAGGTCGGGTTGATCGAAGCAGGCGAACATCCGTTTGGCGTCGGCGGTTTCGAACTGCGAGTACAAATATACCTCGCTGTCGACCGGGTCGACGAATCGGTGCAGACCCTCGCCGGTGTTGGAGTAGCGGCAATCGGCGTCGACCACCACGACGTTGCGCTCGGCCACACCGGTCAGCGCAATACCGATCGACTCGTCGTAACCGGACACGTCGAGCTCGCGGCCGTTGAGGGTGGCGCGGTGAATCTTGTCGGCGGCGATGTCGATGACGGTGTCGGCGCCCGGGAGCGCAGCGAACTCCACGGTGGTGATCGACCGGAAGATCCGGTCGCCCGGTCCGCCGTTGCCGTCGGTGAGATCCAGGTCGATCCGGTAGCTGTCGACGGTGATCAGCGCGGCGCGTTCGGCGGCTTGGTCACGGGTGAGGTTCGGTAATGCCACGTGTCCAACTTAGGCCGTGTTGACCGCACAGGTTGCCGGAGGGGAATTGGACGGCCACGGCTAGGGTTGTGCTTGGCGGCTAGCCTACCGTCGACGAGAGGATCCCGATGTCTAAGAAGTCCGTTGCCGATTTTTGGTTCGATCCGCTGTGCCCGTGGGCCTGGATCAGCTCGCGTTGGATCCTGGAAGTGGAAAAGGTCCGCGACATAGAGGTGAATTTCCGGGTGATGAGCCTGGCGGTGCTCAACGAGAACCGCGAGGGTCTTCCCGACGAATACCGCGAACGGTTGGCGAAGGCGTTCGGCCCGGTGCGGGTGGCGATCGCCGCCGAGCAAGCCCACGGCGCCGAGGTGCTCGCGCCGCTGTACACCGCGATGGGCACCCGCATTCACAACCAGGACAACAAAGACCTCGACGACGTCATCAAGCAGTCTCTCGCCGAGGTGGGTTTGCCGCCCGAACTGGCCGATGCCGCCAACACTGACGCCTACGACGACGCCCTGCGCAAGAGCCACCACGCCGGGATGGATGCCGTCGGCGACGACGTCGGCACACCGACCATCCACGTCAACGGGGTGGCGTTCTTCGGGCCCGTGCTATCCAAGATTCCGCGCGGCGAGGAGGCCGGCAAGCTGTGGGACGCTTCGGTGACTTTCGCGTCCTACCCGCACTTCTGGGAGCTCAAGCGGAGCCGTACCGAGAAGCCTGAATTCGACTGATCGCATTGCGCCGTTCAGTTCGGCCAGGTAAGGATTGCGGGTATGCGCGTCTACCTCGGCTCTGACCATGCCGGATTCGAGCTCAAGCAGCAGGTCATCGACCACCTGAAGAAAACCGGGCACGAGCCCATCGACTGCGGTGCGTTTAGCTACGACCCCGAGGACGATTACCCGGCGTTTTGCATCGACGCGGCCACCCGCACAGTGGCCGCCCCGGACAGCCTGGGCATCGTGCTCGGCGGGTCGGGCAACGGTGAGCAGATCGCCGCGAACAAGGTGCCGGGGGCACGCTGCGCGCTGGCCTGGAGCGTCGAGACGGCGACGTTGGCCCGCCAGCACAACAACGCCCAGCTGATCGGAATCGGCGGCCGCATGCACACCGTCGAGGAGGCGTTGTCCTTCGTCGATGCCTTCCTGACCACGCCATGGTCGAAAGCTGAACGCCACCAACGGCGTATCGACATTCTCGACGAGTACGAGCGCACCCACCAGGCACCACCGGTGCCCGGCGCCCCCCAGGCCTGAGCGGCGCGCGTGCCCGAAGGGCATACCCTGCATCGATTGGCCCGGCTGCACCAGCGCCGATATGCCGGTGCGGCAGTCGCGGTCTCGAGCCCGCAGGGTCGGTTCACTGCGGCGGCATCAGCTGTCGACGGTCGGGTACTGCGCCGCGCCAGCGCGTGGGGTAAGCATCTGTTCCACCACTACGTCGGCGGCTCGACGGTGCACGTGCACCTCGGGCTGTACGGAACGTTCACCGAATGGCCACGGCCGCCCGATGTTGCGATGCCGCCTCCGGTCGGTCAGGTGCGGATGCGGATGGTCGGCGCCGAATACGGCACCGATTTGCGCGGCCCCACCGTGTGCGAGCTGATCGACGACGCGCAAGTCGCCGATGTGGTGGCCCGGCTCGGGCCCGACCCGCTTCGCCGTGACGCCGACCCGGCGTGGCCGTGGACGCGGATCACCAAGTCGCGCAGGCCAATCGGAGCGCTGTTGATGGATCAAACGGTCATCGCGGGCGTCGGCAACGTCTACCGGAATGAGCTGCTGTTCCGCCATGGCGTCGACCCGTATCGAGCCGGCCGGGCGATCGGAGAAGCCGAGTTCGACGCCGCATGGACCGACTTGGTGGACTTGATGAAAATCGGGTTGCGGCGCGGCAAGATCATCGTGGTACGCCCCGAACACGACCACGGTGCACCGTCTTACGGCCCTGGTCGGCCGCGGACTTATGTGTACCGGCGCGCCGGGGAGCCGTGCCGGGTGTGCGGGACCACGATCCGCACTGCCGAGCTGGAAGGCCGAAACGTCTTTTGGTGCCAAACCTGCCAGAAGTAGAACGACTTGCTGCAGCAGGTCGGGGTAAACAGCACCTGCTCTGCCTGCAATCGCTCATCTGAGCGCAAGGGTCTGCTGGGCGAGCGCAAAGGTTGTCCCAGTATCTATAGCGCCATGAACAAGTTCGCAAGCAGTGTTGCCGCGGCAGCGGTGATGGCCGCCGGTTTGGGGTGGGCCGGTTTGGCCGCCGCGACCGAGGCCGATGCGCAACCCGGGCCCCCCATACCTTGGTGCCCGGGCCAATTGTGGGACCCGTCATGGGGCACCAACTGGGACTGGAACGCATGCCACGGCAGCTGGCAAGCGCCCCCCAACATCGTCAACGGACCTACCTACGTCAACCCTCCACCGAGAGTCGTCGTACCTCCATCTCCACCGAGAGTCGGCAATCCCGGCGGACCTGGGGGCCCGGGACCCGGAGGTCCGGGCGGGTCGGGACCGGGTGGCCCCGGCCAACCCGGCGGACCGGGCGGCCCTGGCCAACCGGGCGGGCCTGGTGGACCGGGCGGCCCTGGGGGTCACGAACCGGGCGGACCTGGGGGGCACGAACCGGGCGGCCCTGGGGGTCATGGCGGACACGGGCCCGGCGGACCGGGCGGCCCCGGCGAACCGGGTGGACCTGGAGGACCGGGTGGACCTGGCGAACCGGGTGGACCTGGAGGATCGGGGGAGCCCGGTGGACCTGGTGGACACGAACCGGGCGGTTCGGGGCCCGAGGGACAGGGTCCGGGTGGCCCGGGATCTGGGCCAGAACCGGGCGCACCTGAGCCGAACGGCTCCGAGCCCGGCGCACCGGCGCCGAGCGGTGCTGAGCCGGGCGCACCCGCACCGGATGCGGGCGGACCTGCGCCGGATGCGGGCGGACCCGCACCGGATTCAGGACCATCTGCCGGCGCCGACACATCCGGCGGTGGCGACTCATCTGCCGGCGCGGACTCGTCTGGCGGAGGCGATTCATCCGGTGGCGGCGACTCCGGTGGCGGCGGCTCATCCGGGGGAGGCGATAGCTGATTCCGAAGGCACGAAGCCGCTGGACTGCGAATTTATCTCGCAATCAAGCGGTTTCGGGCGTTGTGTCCGACTCTGCATCTAAAACAATGCACCGCCAATGAGAACAGAAGGGCCGCATGAAAAACGTCGCACGGTTTGCCGCAGCAACTGCGGTGATGGCCGCGGGTCTGACATCAGCCGGCCTCGGCGCCGCAACAGACGCGCAAGCGCAGGCAGGCCCGTTCCCGCGGTGGTGCCCAGGTGACTTCTGGGACCCGGGTTGGCGACCCAACTGGGATTGGGCAGGCTGCCACGACAACTGGCAGGGGCCTGGGCCCAATCCCCATCCCGATCCGTATTGGGGACCGGGATGGGGTCCCGGGGCACCGCCTCCGGGCGGACCGGGATAGCACCCACTAGGACCGGCGGACTCGGGCGGTCGCGGGCAAGCCGCGACCGTCACTTTTTGCGCGGTCACGGTTCAGCGTCAGATCGAAGATGCTTGGGCGTCAGCGAGTTTCGAGGCACACCTTCATGGGCAGGCTGCCCGGGTCAAGCAAACCCAACGCCCGGCGGACACGACGGATCGAAAAACGTTGGGGCGCGGACCGTTTAGGACGCGGCGCTCCGGGGTTAACCGGATAATCGGGCGCGGATGTAGCGCCACGCGGGGCGGCCGGAGCCGTCGGCTCAGGCCTTCTTGACCCCGAGCGCCGCATAGATCTGATCACTGAGCGCCACGCTGCGTGGGTCCGCGTTGGCCTTGGTGGCGTCATAGCGATTCATCACGTACGCGTAGCCGATCCGGTGCTCGAGGTCGACGAAACCGAACGAGCCGCCCAGGCCACCGTGGCCGAAGATCCACGGGTTGGGGCCGTTGACGCAGCGTTGGTTCAGCATGTAGCCCAGACCCCATCCGTGGTCGGCAACGCGTGGGCCAAGGACCAGATCTGTCTCGAAGCCACCCTGCGACACCCGAACCAGATCCATGTGCCTGCGGCTGAGCAGCTGCTCTTGGGCGAGCGCGTTGTAGAAGGTTGCCAGGCCCAGCGCCGAGACCTGCCCGTTGGTGCCCGGGAATTCGACTTCGCGCCACAACTCGAGATCGTTGGAGCCGACTTCGTCGTCCGGCGCGAATCCCATCGACACGGCCAGGCCGGCCTTGGGGTGTTCGGCCAGCGAGGTGGGGTAGCCCGGCGCGTTGACGTCGGCGAGCATCTTGCGGATGTGCGGCTTTTCCACCAGATCGGCGCAGCGGCGTTGCTCGGCGCGCGACAAGCCGATGTGGATCTCGGCGCCGAGCGGCTCGGCGATCTCGGTGCGCAGGTAGTGACCGACCGTGTTACCGGTTACGCGGCGGAACACCTCGCCGAGGATGAAGCCGTACGTCGTCATGTGGTAGCCCTGCGCGGTTCCGGGCTCCCACCACGGTTCGGCGGCTGCCAACCGTTCGCACACCAAATCCCAGTCGGTGACCTGCTGCCAGGGCATTCGCTTGCGCGGCCCGATCGCTCCCGACCGATGACTCATCACCATCTTGATGGTGATGGCCTCCTTGCCGGCCTGCCCGAACTCGGGCCAATAGCGGGATACCGGCGCGTCCAGATCGAGCTCACCGCGCTCGACGAGCTGATGTACGCAGGTGCTGGTCAGGCCCTTAGTTCCGGACAGCACGGTGGCCACGGTGTCCACCTGCCACGGTCGGGTACCAGCAGCATCGGCAGAACCGGCCCACAGGTTGACGACCAACTCGCCATCCACCCAGGCTGCTACCGCTGCACCAACCTCTTTGCCCTGCACAAAGTTCTGCTCGAACGCGCCGTGGACCTTCTCGAAGCGCGATGCGCACGAGCCGTGGATGTTAACTTCGGCCGTGGTGCCAGTGTGCTGAATCGTCGGCCTCCTCAGCCTCGCCGGGCTCAATAAGCCTCGGCTGTTCGGCCTTCACAGCTTAGTCGGCCGGTGCCTCGAGCGCCTGACTCGAGCGGGCGACGGGAATCGAACCCGCGTAGCTAGTTTGGAAGACTAGGGCTCTACCATTGAGCTACGCCCGCGTGTATTAGTCGAGCGCGACAATACGTCGCGCCAGACATCAAATCCAAATGATGCCATCCCGTGTCTTCGTTGTGAGGCCGCTACGGGGACGGCGGGGCTTGGCCGTAGGATCGTCGAGGTCACCGCGGGGTGTAGCGCAGCTTGGTAGCGCATCCGCTTTGGGAGCGGAAGGCCGCAGGTTCAAATCCTGTCACCCCGACCGGCACGCCACGGCCAACGGGCTCGCCCATTGGAAGACCAGCAGAAGATCCGCCAGTACAACCGAGGAGCAAACCCGTGAAGAGCACGGTCGAGCAGTTGAGCCCCACCCGGGTTCGCATCAACGTGGAGGTGCCTTTCACCGAGCTGCAACCCGACTTCGACCGGGCCTACAAAGAGCTGGCCAAGCAGGTGCGACTGCCGGGATTCCGTCCCGGCAAGGCGCCCGCAAAGCTCCTGGAGGCGCGCGTCGGCCGGCAGGCGATCCTCGACCAGGTCATCAACGAGGCGCTGCCCAGCCGCTACGGGCAAGCCGTCACCGAAACCGATGTGCGTCCGCTGGGCCAGCCCGACATCCAGGTCACCAAGAAGGAATATGGCCAGGAGGTCGTTTTCACCGCCGAGGTGGACGTCCGACCTGAGTTCACGCTGCCCGACCTGAGCGCGCTGAAAATCACGGTGGACCCGATCCAAGTCAGCGACGAGGACGTCGACGCCGAACTGCAGTCCCTGCGTGCCCGGTTCGGCACCCTGACCGGAGTCGAACGGCCGGCCGCGTCCGGTGACTTCGTCTCGATCGACCTGTCGGCCAACATCGACGGCCAAGACCTACCCGAGGCGTCGACCAAGGGACTCTCACACGAGGTCGGCTCTGGGCAGCTCGTCGAGGGTCTCGACGACGCGATCGTCGGCCTGTCCGCCGGGGAAAGCAAAACCTTCACCACCACGATGGCGGGCGGCCCGCAGGCCGGAAAAGAGGCTGAGGTCACCGTGACCGTAGGCTCGGTCAAGGAACGCGAGCTGCCCGAACCCGATGACGAATTCGCGCAGCTGGCAAGCGAATTCGACACCATCGACGAATTGCGGGCCAATCTGGCCGATCAGGTGAGCCGGGTCAAGCGGCTCCAGCAGGCCGAGGAGATCCGCACCGCCACGCTGGATGCCTTGCTCGAGCAGGTTGACATGCCGCTGCCGGAAGCGATCGTGCAGACCCAGGTGGACAACACCCTGCACAACGCGCTGCATGGCCTCGACCACGACGAAGGTAAGTTCGCCGAAGCGTTGGAAAGGCAAGGCAAGTCGCGAGAAGAGTTCGATGCCGACACCCGCTCGAACGCCGAGAAAGCCATCAAGACCCAGTTGTTGCTCGACGCTCTAGCCGACGACCTCGACATCCAGGTGAGTCAGCAGGACATCACCGAACGGCTGGTGCTGACGTCGCAGCAGTACGGCATTGAACCCCAACAGTTGCTCGGGTACATGCAGCAGAACAATCAGCTGCCGGCGATGTTCGCCGACGTGCGCCGCGGGCTGACCATCGCTGAGGTCGTCGAGGCGGCCACGGTCACCGACACCGACGGCAACACCGTCGACACCGAGGAGTTCTTCGGCAAGCGCTCCGAATCGGAGGCCGGGGAAGATGAGGAGACTACGGGGGTCGACGACGCCGGCGAGGACGTCGAAGCCGCCGGCGCCGGAGACGAAGCCGCTTCGTCCGAAGAACCGTCGGGCGACACGAAGTGACGCTGTGAGCGAACGCGGAGATTTCGGGGAGTGCGCGACGGCCCCGGTTGGTTAGTGTCGATGAATATGGAACTCGAGAAAGCAGGTAACCCACTGTGAGTCGTGGGACTGAAATGCGCGCGAGCGCGCAGGGTATGAACCTGGTCGACTCCGTCTATGAGCGTTTGCTGTCCGAGCGCATCATCTTCCTGGGGTCGCAGGTGGACGACGACATCGCCAACCGGCTCTGCGCGCAGATTCTGCTGCTCGCGGCCGAAGATTCCTCCAAGGACATCTCGCTGTACATCAATTCGCCGGGCGGATCGATCAGCGCCGGGATGGCGATCTACGACACGATGGTGCTGGCGCCGTGTGACATCGCGACCTACGGGATGGGGATGGCCGCGTCGATGGGCCAGTTCCTGCTGGCCGCCGGCACCAGGGGCAAGCGTTACGCGTTGCCGCATTGCCGCATCCTGATGCACCAGCCGCTGGGCGGGGTGACCGGTAGCGCCGCCGACATCGCGATCCAGGCCGAGCAGTTCGCCGTCATCAAGCAGGAGATGTTCCGGCTCAACGCCGAATTCACCGGCCAGCCGGTCGAGCGCATCGTGGCGGATTCGGATCGCGACCGCTGGTTCACCGCGCCGGAGGGCCTGGAATACGGGTTCGTCGACCACATCATCACCCGCGCCGAGACCAACGGAGCCCCATCACTATGAACCCCGAACTCCAGCCCCAAGGGCGTTACATCCTGCCGTCGTTCATCGAGCATTCGAGCTTCGGCATCAAGGAGTCCAACCCGTACAACAAGCTGTTTGAGGAACGCATCATCTTCCTCGGCGTCCAGGTCGACGACGCGTCGGCCAACGACATCATGGCGCAGCTGCTGGTCCTGGAATCCCTCGATCCCGACCGCGACATCACCATGTACATCAATTCCCCGGGTGGCGGGTTCACCTCGCTGATGGCGATCTACGACACCATGCAATACGTGCGCGCCGACATCCAGACGGTGTGTCTGGGACAGGCCGCCTCGGCCGCGGCGGTGCTGCTGGCCGCCGGGACACCGGGTAAGCGGATGGCGCTGCCCAACGCGCGGGTGCTGATCCACCAGCCGTCGCTGTCGGGGGTGATCCAGGGTCAGTTCTCGGACTTGGAGATCCAGGCCGCCGAGATCGAGCGGATGCGCACGCTGATGGAGACCACCTTGGCCCATCACACCGGCAAGGACGCCGCGACGATCCGCAAAGACACCGACCGCGACAAGATCCTGACCGCCGAAGAGGCCAAGGACTACGGGATCATCGACACCGTGCTGGAGTACCGCAAGCTCTCCGCGCAGACCGCCTAGGTGAGCGCGGCTGCCAGCTCGGCGATGTCGGCCGGTCGGACCCGGCAGCATCCGCCGACCACCCGCGCACCCGCTGCCACCCACTGCACGGCCAACTGCGGCGAGAACCGCGATGGGCCGACCCAGGCGCGCCGAGCGCTATCCCACTGCTCGCCGCTGTTGGGATAGGCGATCACCGGTTTGCCGGTTTCCCGGGCTGGCCCGATCGCCGGCAGCACGTCGCCGGGTGCGCAGCAATTGACCCCGACCGCGACGATTTCCGGTACCCCGGCCACCACCGCGAAAGCGTCGGCCAACGGCTGACCGGCGCGGGTGCGTGTGCCCTCGATGGTGTAACTGAGCCAGGCGGGCACACCGAGCGACCGCACGAGGTTCACCAGCGCCTCGGCCTCGTCGACGTCGGGGATGGTTTCGAGGGCCAGCACGTCGGCGCCGGCGTCCGCCAGCACTTCCAGCCGCGGCCGATGCCAGTCCCGCAGCTGCGCAACGCTAAGCCCGTAGCGTCCGCGATATTCCGAACCGTCGGCGAGCGCGGCGCCGTACGAGCCAACCGACGCGGCCACCTGACCCCCGACGCCAACGTCGTCGCGGGCGTTCTTGGCCAGCTCGACGCTGAGCCGGAGCAACCGGACGGTGTCGTCGCGGCTGATTCCGCTAGCGGCGAATGCGTCGAAGGACGCCTGGTAGCTGGCCGTGGTCGCGATCATCGCCCCGGCGCGAAAGAAAGCGGTGTGCACCGCGGTGATCTCATGCGGGGCGTCGACCAGCAGCCGCGCCGACCACAACCCGTCGGAAAGATCATGTCCGCGCGCCTCGAGTTCGGTCGCCAGGCCGCCATCCGCGATTAACGCGGTATTCTCGGGCACGGCGAATCCCACAGGCTTAATGTAGGGCCGCCGAGCATGTCAGTCTCTCGGTCGCATAACGGCCGCGACACGCCAGGGACACGGTGGCGCGTTCCGGCAAGCGCGGAGCCGCCTCAGGCGATATGTTCAGGCGCACAAGCATGAATATCACCGACGCTATTCGGCTCTAACGGTCGCATCGCTGTGGAGCAAGCGGGTAGCGTCGGGAAAATACACGCGGCATAGCACGATCGAAACGGTTAATAGGAAGTAGGCCCCCAGCACCATGGCGCGCATCGGAGATGGCGGTGACCTCCTGAAGTGCTCGTTCTGCGGAAAGAGCCAGAAGCAGGTCAAGAAGCTAATTGCGGGGCCTGGCGTATACATCTGCGATGAGTGCATCGATCTGTGTAACGAGATCATCGAAGAGGAACTCGCCGACGCCGACGACGTAAAACTGGACGAGCTGCCCAAGCCCGCCGAGATTCGCGACTTCCTGGAGGGCTACGTCATCGGCCAGGACACCGCCAAGCGCACGTTGGCCGTCGCGGTCTACAACCATTACAAGCGCATTCAGGCCGGCGAGAAGGGCCGCGATTCCCGGTCAGGGGAACCCGTCGAGCTAACCAAGTCCAACATCTTGATGCTGGGCCCCACGGGTTGCGGCAAGACCTACCTAGCGCAGACGCTCGCCAAGATGCTCAACGTGCCGTTCGCCATCGCCGACGCCACCGCGCTGACCGAGGCGGGGTATGTCGGTGAGGACGTCGAGAACATCTTGCTCAAGTTGATCCAGGCCGCCGACTATGACGTCAAGCGCGCTGAGACGGGCATCATCTACATCGACGAGGTCGACAAGATCGCCCGCAAGAGCGAGAACCCGTCGATCACCCGCGACGTGTCCGGGGAAGGCGTGCAGCAGGCGCTGCTGAAGATCTTGGAGGGCACCCAGGCGTCGGTGCCCCCGCAAGGCGGCCGCAAGCACCCGCACCAGGAGTTCATCCAGATCGACACCACCAACGTGCTGTTCATCGTGGCGGGTGCGTTCGCCGGGCTGGAGAAGATCGTCTCCGACCGGGTCGGCAAGCGTGGTCTGGGTTTCGGGGCCGAGGTGCGCTCCAAGGCTGAGATCGACACCACCGACCACTTCGCCGAGGTAATGCCGGAAGACCTGATCAAGTACGGGCTGATTCCCGAGTTCATCGGCCGGCTGCCGGTGGTGGCGTCGGTGACGAACTTGGACATGGATTCTCTGGTCAAAATCTTGTCTCAGCCCAAGAACGCCTTGGTCAAGCAGTACACGCGGCTGTTCGAGATGGACAACGTCGAGCTGGAGTTCACCGACGACGCGTTGGAGGCGATCGCCGACCAGGCGATTCATCGCGGCACCGGGGCCCGCGGCTTGCGCGCGATCATGGAGGAAGTTCTGCTGCCGGTGATGTACGACATTCCCAGCCGCGACGACGTCGCTAAGGTCGTGGTGACCAAGGAGACCGTGCAGGACAACGTGCTGCCGACGATCGTGCCGCGCAAGCCTGCCCGCACCGAGCGCCGCGACAAGACCGCGTAGCGACACCGGCGCGTTCGGTAATCGTTGAGTGCCGACGCCGCTGGGACGGTTTCCCGGCGGACGTCGCATGCGCTCGATTTACTGAACTTCTTTTTGGCTGATGTTCGCGACGGGCTGGGCCCGTACCTCTCGATATATCTCTTGCTGACCCACCACTGGGACCAGGCCTCCATCGGCTTCGTGATGGGAGTCGGCGGCATCGCGGCGATCATTGCGCAGACACCGGTGGGCGCGTTCGTCGATCGGACAACCGCCAAGCGGGCACTGGTCGTCGCCGGCGCCATCACGGTCACTGCCGGGGCGCTGGCCATGCCGCTGTTTCCGCGATTCTTCGCGATCTCGTTGTTGCAAGCCCTCACCGGAGTCGCCGGCTCGGTCTTCGCTCCCGCCTTGGCAGCGATCACGTTGGGCATCGTCGGCACGAAATCCTTTGCCCGACGGATCGGGCGCAACGAATCGTTCAACCACGCCGGCAACGCGACGGCCGGTGCGATCACCGGCGGACTGGCTTACTTTTTCGGCCCGGCGGTGGTGTTCTGGGTGCTGGCCGCGATGGCCGCACTGAGTGTCGTTGCGACGCTGCGCATCCCGGGCGACGCGATCGACCACGACGTGGCTCGCGGCATGGACCACACCCCCGGGCAGGCCCACCCGCAGCCGTCCGGGTTCGCGGTGTTGCTCCACGACCGTCGATTGCTGATCTTCACCGCGGCCATGGTCACCTTCCACCTCGCGAATGCGGCGATGCTGCCGTTGGTCGGGCAGGTGCTGGCACTGCAGAACAAGGACGTGGGCACCGCATTGATGGCGACGTGCATTGTCGCAGCCCAGGTGGTGATGGTGCCAATGGCGTACCTTGCTGGGGCCAAGGCGGACAGCTGGGGACGAAAGCCGATCTTTCTGATCGCTTTCGCGGTCTTGATGGCCCGCGGCTTCCTCTACACCCTTTTCGACAACCCGTACTGGCTGGTCGGCGTGCAGGTCCTCGACGGCGTCGGCGCCGGGATTTTCGGCGCCTTGTTCCCACTTGTCGTGCAGGACCTGACGCACGGGACCGGGCGGTTCAACGTCAGCCTGGGCGCAGTGACCACCGCGTGGGGTGTCGGCGCGGCGCTTTCCAACATCGTCGCCGGGTGGATTGTGGTGGTCGCCAGCTACGACGTCGCATTCAGCTCACTGGGCGCGCTTGCCGCAGCGGGCTTGGTGCTGTACTTGATTGCCATGCCCGAAACCGGGCCAAACGCCGCGATTCGAGCGAAAAAGTTGCCCGCGGAGCCTCCCCCAAATGGGGGAGGCGTGGGTGAGAGAAGCGGCTAGCAAATGTTACCGGCGCGTAACTTCGATTCTTAGACTTCGCGTTCCAGCAAAAGTGACGAACACCACACTTTGGCCCGAGATCTGCCGATCGCGTGTGTCTGACCTCGCATTTTGGCCAAGTCGCGGTAACGTGACGGTATGTATCGGCGTAAATGAATCCCTAAGAACAGTGCAATAATCGGTACCGCCAGTGACATAAAACCCAGTCGGGGATGCACTCCGACGATACGCACCGGTAGCTGCGGCGTGCCCGTGCGGCGAATAGCGATGGAAGGCGGGGACGTGGGTCCGAACGACAACGGAGCCAGGTCAGAATCTCACCCAGATTCACACCGAGCCGATGCGGCGCTGCCCGAACCGCACAAGCGGGAGAAGCTAGAACAAATTGTCATCCGTTTCGCCGGGGACTCCGGCGACGGTATGCAACTCACCGGCGACCGGTTTACGTCCGAGGCCGCGCTGTTCGGAAACGACCTGGCGACCCAGCCGAACTATCCGGCCGAGATCCGCGCGCCGCAGGGCACGCTGCCGGGCGTCTCGTCCTTCCAGATCCAAATCGCTGACTACGACATCCTGACCGCCGGTGACCGGCCCGACGTCCTGGTCGCGATGAACCCGGCGGCACTGAAAGCCAACATCAGCGACCTGCCCATCGGCGGGCTGGTGATCGCCAACTCCGACGAGTTCAGCAAGCGCAACCTGGCCAAAGTCGGCTACCAGGACAACCCGCTGGAAACCGGAGAACTGTCCGACTACAAGGTTGAGGCAGTCCCGATGACCACGCTGACGCTCGGCGCGGTAGAGGTCATCGGCGCGTCGAAGAAAGACGGTCAGCGCGCCAAAAACATGTTCGCGCTGGGCCTGTTGTCGTGGATGTACGGCCGGCCGATCGAAACCAGTGAACAATTCATCAGGGAGAAGTTCGGTCGCAAGCCGGACATCGCCGAGGCCAACGTGCTGGCGCTGAAGGCGGGATGGAACTACGGGGAAACCACCGAGGCCTTCGCCGTCACCTATGAGGTCTCGCCCGCGAAGCTGCCCGCGGGTGAATACCGGCAGATCTCCGGCAACACCGCATTGGCCTACGGCATTGTCGCCGCCGGTCAGCTGGCCGACATTCCGGTTGTCCTCGGCAGTTATCCGATCACGCCGGCGTCGGACATCTTGCACGAGCTGTCAAAACACAAGAACTTCAACGTGACCACCTTCCAGGCGGAAGACGAAATCGGCGGGATCTGCGCGGCGCTGGGCGCCGCGTACGGCGGCGCGCTCGGGGTCACCAGCACATCGGGACCCGGACTGTCGCTGAAGGCCGAAGCGCTCGGGCTGGCGGTGATGACCGAGCTGCCGTTGCTCGTCATCGACGTACAGCGCGGCGGCCCGTCGACCGGCCTACCGACCAAGACCGAGCAGGCTGACCTGCTGCAGGCGCTGTACGGCCGCAACGGGGAGTCACCGGTGGCGGTGCTGGCGCCGCGGTCGCCGTCGGATTGCTTTGACGTCGCCGTGGAGGCGGCACGCATCGCGGTGTCCTACCACACGCCGGTAATCATTTTGTCGGACGGAGCAATTGCCAATGGCTCGGAGCCGTGGCGAATCCCGGACGTCGACACCCTGGAGCCCATCGAGCACACCTTCGCCAAGCCGGACGAGCCGTTCCAGCCGTACGCCCGCGACCCGGAAACCCTGGCCCGGCAATTCGCGGTACCGGGTACTCCCGGTCTGGAACATCGCATCGGCGGGTTGGAAGCTGAGAACGGTTCGGGCGACATCTCCTACGAGCCGGCTAATCACGACCTGATGGTGCGGCTGCGCCAGGCCAAGATCGACGGCATCTCGGTTCCCGACCTGGAAGTCGACGATCCGACCGGAGACGCCGAACTGCTGCTGATCGGGTGGGGTAGTTCCTACGGTCCGATCGGCGAGGCGTGTCGGCGTGCGCGGCGCAACGGCGTCAAAGTTGCCCATGCCCATCTGCGGTATCTCAGACCATTCCCGGCCAACCTGGGCGAGGTGCTGCGGCGCTACCCGCAGGTCGTGGCGCCGGAGATGAACCTGGGCCAGCTGGCGCTGCTGCTGCGCGGCAAGTACTTGGTAGACGTGCAGTCGGTTACCAAGGTCCAGGGCGTTGCTTTCCTGACCGACGAGGTGGGGCGCCTCATCCGCGCCGCGATGGGCGGGACACTGGCCGAAATCGAGCAAGACAAGACGATGGTCGCGAGATTGGCGGCGGCCACGGTTGGAGCGGGAGCTAACTCATGACTGACCTGATCGGCGTCGATCTCGGACTGCCGGACGTGCTGACCAAGCACCACGGTGTGCCCACCACCGACCAACCGCAGAAGGCCAAGGACTTCACCAGCGACCAGGAGGTCCGGTGGTGCCCCGGTTGCGGTGACTACGTCATCCTCAACACGATGCGCAACTTCCTGCCCGAGCTGGGACTGCGCCGGGAGAACATCGTCTTCGTCAGCGGCATCGGCTGCTCGAGCCGGTTCCCGTATTACCTGGAAACCTATGGCCTGCACTCGATCCACGGCCGCGCGCCGGCGATCGCCACAGGTCTGGCGTTGGCCCGTGAAGACCTGTCGGTGTGGGTGGTTACCGGCGATGGGGACGCGTTGTCGATCGGCGGCAACCATCTGATCCACGCGTTGCGCCGTAACGTCAACCTGACCATCCTGCTGTTCAACAACCGGATCTACGGCCTGACCAAGGGTCAGTACTCGCCGACGTCCGAAGTCGGCAAGGTCACCAAGTCGACGCCGATGGGATCACTTGACCAGCCGTTCAACCCGGTATCGCTGGCGCTGGGCGCCGAGGCGAGCTTCGTCGGCCGCGCGCTGGACTCTGACCGCGCCGGCTTGTCCGAGGTTTTGCGTGCCGCGGCGCAGCACCGCGGGTCCGCGATCGTCGAAATCCTGCAGGACTGCCCGATTTTCAACGACGGCTCGTTCGACGCGCTGCGCAAAGAGGGCGCCGAGGAGCGGGTGATCAACGTCCACCATGGTGAGCCGGTCATCTTTGGGGCCAACCGCGAATATTGCGTGGTGCGGTCCGGCTACGGACTCGAGGTGGCCAAGACCGCTGATGTCAGCGTCGACGAGATCGTGGTGCACGACGCGCACGCCGCCGATTCGGCCTACGCGTTCGCGCTGTCGCGGCTGTCCGAGCAGAACCTCGAGCACACGGTTATGGGTATCTTCCGACAGGTCAGTCGGCCAACCTACGACGACGCGGCCCGAGCGCAGGTTCGCGCCGCGCGGGAGTCCAAGCCCGGCGACCGCGCCGCGTTGCAATCGCTGTTGCACGGGCGCGACACCTGGACTGTGAACTGACATGGCACCCGCGGCTAAGCCGGCCTCGTTAGCCGGTGTGGTGTTGGCTGGGGGAGCGTCGCTACGGATGGGCCGGGACAAGGCCACCATGCCGGTTCCCGCCGGTTTCGTCGGCGCCAAAGACGGCTCCGCAGCGCCCACCACGATGGTCGAGCAGGTGGTCAACGTTGTCGGGCAGCGGTGCCAGCCGGTATTCGTCGTCGCCGCGCCGGGACAAGCTCTGCCGGAACTGCCGGCCCGCGTGGTGCGCGACGAGGTGCGGGGACTGGGTCCGCTGCTCGCCACCGGACGCGGATTAAGCGCCGCCGCGGAGGCGGGCGCGAAGCGGGCGTTCCTGTGCGGCGCCGACATGCCGTTGCTGACCGCCGATTTGATCGACCTGCTCGAAGCCCGGGCGGAGGAGCTGGACGCCGACGTCGTGTTGCCGTGGGACGGCCGCGATCACTACCTGGCGGCGGTGTACCGGACCGAGCTGGTCGGGCAGATCGATGCGTTGATCGCCGCCGGCGAGCGGAGCATGCATGCGTTGGTCGACCGGGTCGACGCCCAACGAATCGTGATACCCGAGTCGCGGTCGCTGGCCAACGTCAACTCGGAGGCCGATCTGCGCATCCTGCTGCGGACCGGGAGCTGACGAATCAAACGCTCTTTTGCGTAGGTTCGATTTATTCAAATAATGCTTTTAGCGACAATTATCCGATAAATTTATGCGACCGAATTTATGCGCATTCGATCTTGATTAATCAATGTGTGTTAGTTTGCGGTAAATTCCACCGTTTATTGCGTTAATTGATCAGCATTGATCCGGTGTTCAAATCCGGAATTGCGTTCGTATCGCGTTGCGCCAGTGGATATTTCGGGTATCCAGCGATCGGGCACGGGCGCTCTGTACGGCTAGCCATGCCGTCGAAAAGCCGAAACGCCGACCGATTTCCGGCAAATAACTCCGGGTATTGCGGCGAGCCGCGCGCAGCCCCGATCGGGATGCGCTCGCAGCCCCCGCCGGACGGTGGCGATACGTCCGGTGCGTAAGCGAAATCTATTGGTGGATACTAATTTTGATGGTCAACACGTTCTCTTGAGTCGGCCAGCCGCGCCTCTCGCGCCGCTCTCGGGGCCGATTCTCGGGCCGTCAGCTCGCATGAAGCGCCATCACTAAGAGTGGTTGTTCCACTTCGGATTTGGAGTCTTCGGCGGTCGTGGCGGACCCCCGGCCACCGCCGCTCGGCCAAGATCGCGCGCGACCGGCATGGCTAACACACTGAGCTCGGTTCGTCCGCAGGACACGCCGATGGTCGCGCGGCGCTGGCAACAGAGCAGCAAATACGTGTCGCAGTTCACAAAAAGTGCGTGATTTGGCTCACAATCACATCTGACCGCCAAGTGATTGACGCGAGCGAAAAATACCCGTGTGACCAG